>JAEWHB010000224.1 GCA_023388015.1 Bacteroidota bacterium | reverse complement strand
ATTCATCCAAAGATTGATTTACATTGGTATCGGATTGCGAAATGGAAAATCCGAGAAATCCTTCCAGCTTTCGTGAAAAATTATGCACATAGGAATTATTGAAATATAAATTGGTATTGTTTAATTTAAACTGAATTTTTTCTGCCGAATTAATATCGTCATAATTCATACCGAGTTTCGAATATTCCATCGCTACATAAGCCTTGTACAATCCGTTTTTGAATTGATGACGGTAAACCGCCTCGCCACTGTAACCTTCGGGTTCGTGCGTCCATTCGTCACGTGTGGAAAGAATCTGAAAAACCGGCCAGAGATTGTAATATCCAAAACTTGCCGTGAGTGCATCTTTCTCCCAAACACGGTTTGCCGCCGCACTCAACCCAAGCGACATAAACCCAAGATCCACACTGTTTTCGGAAGGAAAATCATTGGTTTCCAAACTCAAAATTCCCGACAAAGCTTGTCCGTACGACGCATCATATCCGCCCGTACTGAAATTCATTCCTTTGAACAAAAAGGGCGAATATCGGCCACGTGCCGGCGTATTGGGCGCCGTTTGCGAATAAGGTTGAAAAACGCGCAGACGGTCAATGAAAATGGAAGTTTCCTCTCCTTCTCCGCCGCGAATGAAAAGCCGTCCGTCTTCTGCCACATTATTGGTGCCGGGCAAAGTTTGCATTGCGGCAATGATATCGCCGTCAGATCCGGCTGTGGTCACCACATCAAGTGAAGTCATCATCGTTTCGTTTGTATTTCCTACGGCGCGCATCGTTCCGGCTGTGAAAACCGCTACATCCAGTTCGGTAACTTCTTCAATTTGAATTGCCAATGGTGCTTCAATAGGCAAATGAATAGTAAGAATTTGTGAAGAGAATCCGCTTCCTTCCAGTTCGAGTTCAAATTCGCCGATTTTTTCAGTTTCAAAAGAAAAAAATCCGTTTTCGTCTGTGGAAGCCCCGTCATAGGTTCCGCTCAGACTTATATTTATATTTTTTACAGGTTCTCCAGTAACATTCAAAACCGTTCCAGAAACGGTGGTTTGGGAAAAAATTAGTAGGGAAATCAATAGAAACAGAGAACTGAAAATTATTTTCATAGCCGGATTTTTCACAAAGTTGACTCAGACAAATTTCGAATAAAAATTCTTAGGGATGAATTGTTATTTTTGGTGGATGAATTGTTGGTAAGCCAAATCAAAATACTTTAATTTAAGAGTCTGTTTAAATTTATATTATAAAAATGTTTATAGGTTATTTTTGAGCGAAAAAAGGCAAATTTTGCAACGATAACCGGAAGCTATCGTGAAAAATTTAACGATTTTATAGCCAAAAAGAAGCATAAACAAATTATTAGATGAATTTAAACAAGCTCTAACATATTTAATGGTTATTTTTGTTCCTTAATTATTTAGAAATCCTTTATGGACAAACTTTTACCGCTTCTTTTTGTCATCTTATCTTCTACTTTGATTGCTCAAACCAAAATCACGGTAATGGACGGTTTCATGGAAGACCAGCCGATGGAAAATGTCGTTGTACTCAACGATGACCGCCAGGAATTGGGTAAAACAAATTCAAAGGGAAATTTCATGGTTCCGGCCGGAATCAACCGCATTACGCTTTTTTATGAAGGTTATCACGAGAAAAAATTATATGTTTACGGACGTGATTTGGTCATACAACTTCAACCAATTACGATTCAGTTAGCTTCCAGCGAAATTACAAATGACGATTCAGAAGCCCGAAAACTCATCCGAGAAGTCATTCAAAACCGTAAAAGAAACAGTATTCAAAATCTGAAAACCTACGAATATAAAAGTTATTCTAAATTTCTGGTAACGGCCAATAAGGATTCAATGCCGTATATTCTTTTTCCAAAAAACGAAAACGATTCGAGTTATAACGATATACGCAAATTACTGGATGAAAGCCATTTAATGTTGGGCGAACGTGCAATGGATCATAAATATTCCAATAAGTACGGCGATAAAAACATTGTGAAAGCCACCCGGATTTCAGGTACAAAAATTCCGCTTTATGAATTTGTGGCAATGCAGCCGATTTCGCATAATTTCGATGAGGAAAAGATAAATTTCTTCTTTCGTCAGTTCATCAATCCGGTTTCCAATGCCGGTTTGAACGAATACCGTTACCGCATTTCAGATGAAGATGTGTACGAAGGAAAAGAGATCATTGTAGTTTCATTTTTTCCACAAAAAAGAATTCCGAATAAACAACAAATCAAAGGTAGCATCTGGATTGACAAAAACAAAAAAGCGCTGGTTCATTTTTATGCCGAAAACCTTTCTGACACAAGTGTTGCCGAACTTGAAGTGGACTGGACGAATTATAAAAATTACTGGTTTCCTAAACAGCAACGCTTCCGAATGGACGGTGGTGAATTATCTTATCCGAGTGTGAAAGATTCCGTTCTGGCAGACGGAACCTTGCGTCTAGATACTATCAAAAAGAAAGAAAAAGTATGGCTACATCTCACGACTTCTTTTAAAGATATTGTTTCGCCAAAAGAATTTGAAGCAAAAGAATTTCGGGGGTATACAAATGAAATTGACTTGGCTTCGATGGAAAATCCCGAGCCAACTTTGGAAGCTTATCGGGATGACACGCTGACTGAAATGGAACAAAATACCTACGTGAAAATTGATTCTATTGGTGAAAAATACAATATGGATCGAAACATTAGGCTGCTTAGAATTCTGGGGTCCGGTGGGAAATATTCGATTGGAAATTACGATCTGGACTTAACTAAAATCATCAATTACAATGATTACGAAGGACTTAGGTTAGGGTTAGGCGGCAATACAAATTATAAATTCAACAAAGATCTTTCGCTGAACGGATATGTGGCGTATGGATTTCAGGATAAAAAATTCAAATTTGGCGGTGGCGTGGATTGGTTGGTCAATAAACCTTATTCGGGGAAAATATTTGCCAATTATGCACAAGATGTTGAAGCTTCCGGAAGAAATCCAATTCAACTTCAAAACAATTATTTACAGTTCCTAAGCGGTAATCTGACCAATATTTACAACGATCATTTTTTCAGTTATAGAAAAGTTCAGCTCGGTTATCAGCAGGATTTATTTCAAAATGTAACTTTTAGTATTTCAGGAATTTACAACGAAAAAACTGCGGAATTTGATTATCAGTACCTGAACAACCGACCCGACGAGAAGTTTCTATCATTCGATACAGAACTCGCGCTGCGCTGGGCGCCAAAAGACCAGAATGTAAGGACGC
>JAEWHB010000243.1 GCA_023388015.1 Bacteroidota bacterium | reverse complement strand
TGGGTCAATACGACGAGGAAATGCGAAAATACAATGCCGAAATGGAAAAGTACAACCGTGAAATGGGTAAATACAATGCCGAAATGGCTCGGTACAATGAAAAAATGAATTTGTATCAAGCTTCGCTAAATAGTTAAATCACATTATCACTAAGAAAAAATGTCATTCTGAACTTTCCGAATGACATTTTATTTTTACTCAATCACTCATCCACTGAATCACTCGTCCACTATTTGACCGGCGGATATTTCTTAAAGAGTTTCTGAACGCCTTTTTGAACATTGGTATCAATGATTTCCGGACCTGCATTGGCCGGCATCTGGATGTCCAATCGACCGTCCCATATCAACTGGTTTTCTGCATTAAAAATCGAAACCAAATAACGCTGATTGAGTTTTTCGGAATTAATCGGAATGCTCATCCCGACCGAAGTTCCGAAGCCATAGCTTCCGCCGCCCACACCAATTCCGACATTGGAATCGCGGGTTTCTGAAATATATTCTTCCGGTACGATTTTAATTTTTACCGCCGAATTTTCGTTAAATGTCATTCCTTTTAAACTCAATTCCTGATTTATTGCATTCTGAATGCGGTTGAGATCCAATTCGCTCATTGAATTTTCCACCAATTCATATCGGAAATCTTTTAGTTGAGAAAAATCCTGATTGCGGTCGTAATCCACGGCGACCGTTTGGGTACTGCAGGAAAAAATAAAAAACCCAATAAAGGCTAAAGCTAAATTTTTCATGACTTGAAGTTAACAAAAATTATTCCTTAATAATGAGGTTCGAAACTCGAACTTCGAACTTCAAGAAACCTAAGACCTCAAATAATCGGCAACAGCTTTTCTCAAGGAATCAAATCCAATTTCCTCTAAATTAATTTCCGATTTTTTAATCCATCTTATTTCTGAAATCTCACTTTCCTCCAGATTGAAATTTACATTTTCGGGAAGCCGGGCTGTGAAAACCAAATCTTCGGTTTTATAGGGAATTCCTTTGTAGAGATAATCATTGGGCTGTGATTTAAAATAATGAAAATCAGAAGGCGGAATATCCAAATTTAGTTCTTCTTTCAGTTCGCGTGCGCAGGTTTCTTCCGAAGTTTCATCGGGATCGGTAAATCCGCCGGGAAGATCGAGCATGCCTAATTTGGGTTCGCGGTTCCGAACGGTAAACAGGATTTCTCCGTCTTTTTCGATGATGACCGCCACGGCTGCAGCGACATTTTGAAAATAAACCATTCCGCAATCAAAACATTCGAAACGTCTATGATTCTCGAATTCGATGTTTTGCGAAGCGCAATTCGGGCAAAATTTAAAGTAACTCATAATTGAACTTTATAGCCCTAACAGGGTTTAAAACCCTATTAGGGCTTGTGAGGTTTAGCAAATTTAAACTATATTTATCATTTAATTTAATGAAAAGAAAAATGCTGAAAAAAGGAGACAAAGCCCCGGAATTTGAAGGAATCGATCAGAACGGAAACCCGATTAAATCATCGGACTACAAAGGAAAAAAATACGTGGTTTTCTTTTATCCGAAAGCCAGTACGCCCGGTTGTACAGCGGAAGCTTGTGATTTGCGCGACAATGAAGAAGCCTTAAAAGCAAAAGGATATGAAATCATCGGTGTAAGTGCCGATTCAGTGCGTCGTCAGAAAAACTTCGCGACAAAAAATGACCTGAATTATCCGCTCATTGCCGACGAAGAACGAAAAATCATTGAGGCTTTTGGTGTTTGGGGGCCTAAAAAATTCATGGGAAGAGAATTCGACGGAATTCATCGTACGACCTTTATAATCAACGAAAAAGGAATCATTGAAAATCTGATTGAAAAAGTGAAAACAAAAGAACACGCAAAACAAATATTGGAATTATAAGTTTTTCTGGGTTGAATTAATCAAAATGAATTTGTGAATAATTTATTTTTCCGCGACGTAATTTGTCATTATTAACCTTTAATTTTGACAAACAACTTGAAACGTTGAACATTAAACATTAAACAAATTAAAAATGAGCGATTTAGATAATAAGAAAAAAGCATTGCAATTGGTTCTGGACAAAATGGACAAAACCTATGGAAAAGGAACTGTGATGCGTATGGGCGACAGCGCAATCGATGATTCAGTGGGTGTGATTCCAACCGGATCTTTAGGTTTGGACATAGCATTGGGGGTCGGCGGATATCCGCGCGGACGTGTAATCGAGATTTATGGTCCGGAATCTTCCGGTAAAACAACTTTGACTTTACACGCCATTGCAGAAGCACAAAAAGCAGGTGGATTGGCGGCATTCATCGATGCAGAACACGCATTTGACCGTTTTTATGCTGAAAAATTGGGTGTCGATGTTGAGAATTTAATCATTTCCCAACCCGACAACGGAGAGCAGGCCTTGGAAATCGCTGACAATCTGATTCGTTCAGGCGCAATTGACATCGTAGTTATTGACTCTGTTGCCGCCCTGACACCAAAAGCTGAAATCGAAGGTGAAATGGGAGATTCAAAAATGGGGCTTCACGCGCGTTTGATGTCACAAGCTTTGAGAAAACTCACCGCAACCATCAACAAGACAAAATCTACTGTGATTTTCATCAACCAGTTGCGTGAAAAAATCGGTGTGATGTTCGGAAATCCGGAAACGACCACTGGAGGAAACGCACTTAAATTTTACGCTTCCGTACGTTTGGATATCCGCCGCGCTTCTCAAATCAAAACCGGAGACGAAGCGACCGGAAACCACGTTCGGGTAAAAGTGGTGAAAAACAAAGTAGCGCCACCATTCCGTCAGGCGGAATTTGACATCATGTTTGGTGAAGGAATTTCCAAAGTAGGAGAAATCCTGGATGTAGGTGTAGAAAAAGGAATTGTTCAGAAAAGCGGTTCCTGGTACAGCTATAATGACAGTAAATTAGGTCAGGGACGTGATGCCGTGAAAGATGTTTTAAAGGACAATCCGGAATTGTCTGAAGAACTGGAAGATGCTATTAAAGAAACCATTAAAGCTGAATAATATTGTAATTTAATTTACCAAAAACTTTGTCAAAGCTCCGGTTTTGTCAAAGTTTTTTTGTTTAAAAAAATTGAGAATCAATATTTTGTATTAAATTCACTTCGATTAATTAACACATGATGAAAAAATTTTTACAAGTTCTTTTCGTTTTTGCAGCGGGCATTTTGTTCGGTCAAAACACGAATTACATTCAGGGAGAAATCCTGATTCGGCTCACGAAAAATACAGATATGAGCGAGTTTCTGAACCGGAATCAGGATCTGAAATCCGAAGACTTACAACAGATTTCCACGGTTTTAAATATCTGGAAAGTGAAAATCAGCACTGAAAATTATTCCGAAAAACAATTGGTCAGAGAAATGTATACTGACCCAAATGTCATCGACGCACAGTTAAACCATGTTATTTCACTGCGAAATACACCCAATGATCCTTTTTTTGGGCAGCAATGGCAATATTACCAGGCCAATGACAAAGACATTGATGCAGAAGAAGCCTGGGAAATCACCACAGGCGGAACGAATACTGACGGAAATGAAATCGTGGTGGCTGTAATTGACGACGGCGTTAATGCAAGTCATCCCGATTTACAAGCCAATCTTTGGATCAATCCGGGCGAAATTCCGGGAAACGGAATTGATGACGATGAAAATGGATACATTGACGATGTTCATGGCTGGAATGTGGATAATAACAACGGAAATATCAATACAGGTGGCTGGCATGGAACGCCGGTTTCAGGCATCATCGGTGCTGTGGGAGACAATGGCGTAGGCGTGACAGGCGTAAACTGGAATGTTAAAGTCATGACAATTGTTCTAAACAGCGTGGCTGAATCGTCGGTTATTCAAGCTTACGATTATTCACTGAAGGCACGTCAGAAATTTAATGATACAAATGGCGCAGAAGGTGCTTTTGTAGTTGCTACTAATTCGTCTTGGGGAATCGATTTCGGGCAACCCGAAGATGTGCCGCTTTGGTGCGCTTTCTATGATGCGATGGGAGAAGCAGGTATTTTAAGTGCAGCGGCGACTGCAAATAGGAATTTAAATATTGATATAGAAGGTGACCTCCCTACAGCTTGCCCGAGTGAATATATGATTGCGGTGACCAATATGAATCAAAATGATGTCAAAGTTACCCAGGCCGGATACGGTGCAGAGTCAATTGATTTGGGCGCCCACGGTCAGAATGCTTATACAATCAGTTCCAATTCCTACGGCGGATTTGGCGGAACTTCCGGAGCCACTCCTCATGTGGCAGGAGCGGTAGCGCTATTGTATTCGGCGCCTTGTGAAAGCTTTACTGCACTTACCAAATCAGATCCACAGCTGGCAGCGCAAAAAGTGCGAGATTATATTTTCGACGGAGTGGATCACAACGAATCACTTGTGGGAATTACCGTGACAGAAGGACGTTTAAATCTGCACAATTCACTTCAATTATTGATGGGCGAATGTGAACTGATGAGTATGGACGATGTGAATTTTGCAGGAACTGTGGAAGTTTATCCAAATCCGGCAAAAGATATCCTGAATATTGTGAACCGGGATGGGAAATTAATTGATTTGGTTCAGATTTTTTCTGCCGATGGGAAAATGGTGAAAAACCAATCCAAACTGCTTTCCAATCAGATTAATGTTTCTGATTTGCCAAAAGGCGTTTATAAAATCCGGATTAAATTTAACGGACAACAAAGTTTGATTTCCAAGAAATTTATAAAGAATTAAACAATAAAACTTTAATTCTAAACTGCCGGATTTACCTTCGGCAGTTTTTTTTATAATTTGTGACTTGTATTTGTTAATTTACATATCTTAATCTTCCAATTTTTTTCACTCTGAACTTGTTGAAGGGCAAATTAACTTATATTGCAAAATAATTCAGAATAAATGCTGACCACAGATGTTTTAGTAATCGGTTCGGGAATTTCCGGACTTTCGTATGCAATTAAAGTTGCCCAAAAATTACCCGAAACCCGTATCACAATTGTTACAAAAGCCGACGGCGAAGAATCCAACACCAAATATGCTCAGGGCGGCGTTGCCGTCGTAACCGATTTTGAAAACGATAGTTTCGAAAAACACATCGAAGATACACTACGTGCCGGAGATGGACTTTGCAAAAGAGAAGCGGTAGAAATTGTGGTGAAAGAAGGTCCACAACGTTTCCGTGAAATCGTTTCCTGGGGAGCGCAATTCGACAAAAGCGACATTGGAACTTATGATTTGGGGCGAGAAGGCGGACATACAGAAAACCGCGTGGTGCACCACAAAGATATAACCGGATACGAAATCGAACGGGCCTTGTTGGCGGTGGTCGAGAAGACACCCAATATTGAACTTCTCACACACCATTATGTCATCGACCTGATTACCGAACACCATATTTCCGGAGAAGAATTTGACCGCGATAACCTGAATTGTTACGGTGCCTATGTGCTGGATTTGAAATCGGAAAAAATCAAAAGAATTACTTCCAAAATCACTTTGATGGCGACCGGCGGTTGCGGACATGTCTATAAAAACACGACCAATCCGGTGATTGCAACGGGTGATGGAATCGGACTGGCGCATCGCGCCAAAGCGAAAATTTCGCACATGGAGTTTATACAGTTTCATCCGACGGCTTTGTACAGCAGTATTTCGGGGCAATTATTTCTGATTTCCGAAGCTGTCAGAGGTTTTGGCGCCAAACTTCGAACCAAGAACGGAGAGCCGTTCTTGCATAAATACGACGAAAGGGAAGAATTGGCTTCACGTGATATTGTGGCACGTGCCATTGATAACGAAATGAAGTTGCGGGGCGATGATTATGTCTGCTTGGATTGCCGCCATCTCGACAAAGAAAAATTCTTGGAACATTTTCCAAATATTTACGAAAAGTGCCAGGAAGAAGGACTCGATATGTTCAAAGACCTGATTCCCGTGGTGCCGGCGGCACATTATTTATGCGGAGGAATCGATGTGGATTTAGATGGCCAATCGACCATTAAAAATATGTTTGCGGTAGGCGAATGTACCAATACCGGATTGCATGGCGCCAATCGTTTGGCTTCCAATTCCTTGCTGGAAGCCATGGTTTTTGGACACCGCGCTGCAATGAAAACCGTGGAATTGGTCGAAAAAAACAATTTTCATTTGGAGAAAATAAATTTGGTACCTGAATGGGATGATGAAGGTTTGGGCGTGACCAAAGAAATGGTTTTGCTGAATTACCTGAAAAAACAACTTCAAATCATGATGAGTGATTTGGTTTCAATTGTGCGTTCCAACGAACGTCTGGAATTGGCCAAATGGCAGGAAGAAGAAATTTACCGTTCGGTCAAAGAAATCTATAAAATGAATTTATTATCGCCTCAACTTTCAGAACTCCGAAATCTGGTTTCGGTTGCCTGGCTGATCATCACCCAAAGCCAGGAAAGAAAAGAGAACCGCGGGGCTTTTTTTAATAAAAACTTGGAATAATTATTTTAAATTAAAAATGAAAAATATCCTTTTGATCAAAGTTTTAGTCTTGCCATTGTTCTTTGTGCTGGCTCAAAATAACCATCTTAAAATGCCGGTTTTTCCAGGTTGCGAGGAATTTGAAGATAATAAACCATTGTCGGCAAGTTGTTTTTCGGAAAAATTTTCTGAAGCAATCGCAGAAAATTTAAACACCAGTTTTATGGACGAAATCTTTCGCAGTCAAAACCTGAAAGAAATAAGGACTAAAATAAAGTTTAAAGTTTCTAGAGAAGGAAAAATAGAAGATATCACAATGATAGAAAATGGAAATCAGACATTATTTGACCAAGTGCGGATTGCCATTTCAAAAATTAATCAGAAATATATAATAGAACCTGCAAAAAATGGAGAAAAACCAATGAATTTCAATATGAATCTTCCAATTCTATACAAGGTTCCCAAAAAAGTCAATAAAAAATAAAATGAAAAAAATCTTATTTACCCTACTTATAGTTCTTCCTTTTGCATTTGCATTTTCTCAAACCGAAAAACTCGACAAATTTCCAGTTGATGTTCAAGATTCGAGAAGCTTCACGGCTCGGCAAGTTTCTGAAATGGCTATTTTTCCCGGTTGTGAAGAGGTAACTGAAAAAAGTTTACTAACTAAATGTTTTGCACGGAAAATGAACGAATTATTGGTTGGTAAACTTGAGGATTTTGCTCAGGAAATGGAAAATTTAAAGATCAGCACTGCCCATACGAAACTTCAGTTTGTGGTAGACAAAAAGGGTAAACTGACTCAAATAAAAGCGATGGAAGGTGGAACGCCTATCCTCGGAGAAGCATCTCTCAAAGCCATGAATGAGATTGCTACCGAAATCAAACCCATACGTCCGGCTTTACTCGAAGACGGTTCACCGGTAAATCTAGTTTTTCAGCTTCCTGTCCGATATCAGATTGAATTGTCTGAAACCGCCAGAGAGCCTGAATATGAATGGGATGAACTTGTGATGGCAACTTTAAAAGATGAAAGTGTACGCTATGAAATCCGTATAGCCAAAACGCAGACTTTTAAAGTATATGAAGTTGTACAATCTGGAGAAATTTTCCTTGGGAACTACAGCTCTATAGCCGAAATCGTACGAACAGAACCTTACCGATCAATTCTTGAAAAATCCGATGAAAAATTTCTAGTAACCGAAGGATTCAAAGATGAGGTGGAATACAAATTTTACAACCTCAAAAGCGATCCGACTTATATATATGTTTACCAGATAAAAAACGGCGAGGAAAATCTATTAGAGAAACTCGAACAAAAAGAATTTTATTTGATTTCTAAATATTCAGAATTTTTTGTGAGATAATGAGCCCATTTTTGAAGGTTATCGTCATACCTTTGTATAAGTATCTTTGAAACAAATATTTACATATCTGCTTATTTTTTTGTGTGTGGGATTTTCTTTCGCACAGCAACAACCTTTGTACATAGGGGAACAAGTTGCGGAAATGGCTGTTTTTCCGGGATGTGAAAAAATTGAAAACTCAAATAAAATAGCTTTGACCGATTGTCTGTCCGAACAATTGTCCAATCGATTGTTAAACGAACTCGGCGGACTGGACGAAGCACTTCGACAAAGTGGAATTTATGATGCACAAGCTCATATTCAGTTTGTGATTTCCCGCGAAGGAATCATCATAGGTGTTGATCAAATGGAAGGAAGTAACCCTATTTTAGGCGATGCAGCTGCTTTAGCGATGGAAAAAATCTCGATGGAACTCCCACCTATTCATCCGGCAATGCTTGAAGACAGAACACCTGTAAATCTGGTCTTTCAACTTCCAGTTCGCTTCCAAATAGAAGAGAAATCAGAAAGATTGGCGGGCGAATTTCCTGTAGATGAAATCATGCTGTTTACACTTCTAACCGATAAAAAAGATTTGCGTTATGAAGTTCGTTGGTTCAAAAACAAGGATATAAAAGTTTATGAAATAAGAAATAGCCAGAGCTCCTTTCTTGGAAAATTTCTCACTTTGAACGAACTTGAAAATTCGGAACCCTATAAATCACTCATTGATAAATCCAGAACTTCCGATAAACTATTGGTAGCAGACGGCTTTCTTGAAAAAGAATTCTTTGAAATCTATATTTACAATCTTTTTGACCCCGCTCAGCGCAAACCCATTTTTGTGGAAGTTGTGCAAATTGAAGACGAAAAAACCAAGTCTGTTTTTAAGTTTCAGACCGAAGCGGAATTCAATGACTCAAGATTTGTTTCGTTGATTTACAGAGATTAACAATCTTTTCACGTGGAAGTTTTTCTCCTTCTCCAAATTCTGACTATTTTTGCCGCTCAAAATTAAATTAAATGTCAGGAAAGATTACATTAACAATGATTAAACCCGATGCCGTACAAAACGGACACATCGGAAATATTTTGGCAGACATTACCAATGCCGGTTTTAAAATCAAAGCAATGAAATTAACGCAGCTCTCAAGAAGAGATGCCGAAATGTTTTATGCAGTCCACAAAGAGCGTCCTTTTTTCAATGATTTGGTAGATTTCATGATTTCTGGACCGATTGTAGCCGCAGTTTTGGAAAAAGACAATGCGATTGAAGATTTCCGTACGCTTATCGGTGCTACCAATCCTAAAGATGCAGCCGAGGGAACTATTCGTAACAAATACGCAGAATCAATCGATGCAAATGCGGTTCATGGTTCGGACAGTGATGAAAACGCTTTGATAGAAGCAAATTTCCATTTTTCTACAAGAGAAATTTACAAGTATTAATTGCTGAATCAAAAAAGATATTGAAACCGCATTACCCCGATGCGGTTTTTTTATTAAAAATAATTTAACTTCGGGTTTTAATTTAAAATGGAAAAATCACGTTGCGGTTGGGCAGGTAAGGAAGAAATTTATGTAAAATACCATGATGAAGAATGGGGCGTACCCGTAAAAGGTGATGCCCGACAGTTCGAATTTCTGATCCTGGAAACTTTTCAAGCTGGACTCAGTTGGATTACGATTCTTAAAAAACGTGAAAATTTCAGAAAAGCATTTGACAATTTCGACTACAAAAAAATTGCACAATACAATGAAGCGAAGATTCAATCGTTATTAGAAGATGAAGGAATCATCAGGAATCGTTTAAAAGTGCACGCAACAGTAACAAACGCACAGGCTTTTATACAAGTTCAAGAAGAATTTGGCTCTTTTACAGATTATATCTGGGGATTTGTCAAAGACAAACCGGTAAACGAAAAAAGAAAATCTTTGAAAGACATTCCTGCTACCAGTGAATTATCGGACAAATTAAGTAAGGATTTGAAAAAAAGGGGATTTAAATTTGTGGGAAGTACGGTAGTTTATGCACATTTGCAGGCAACAGGAATCATTAATGATCATGTAGTGGATTGCTTCAGACATTCAGAGGTCTGAACGCAACCTTTTATAAATTTTAACGTCAGTTTTTAATACAAAGAATATAATATGAAAAAGATGAACCCGATAACCATGGCAGTCATATTGATTGTTTCCATGTTTAGTTTTTATCAGTGTACCCATAACGAAGATTTATTTTCCGGATTTCCTACGGAAATGGATTTCCAAAACCTTCAGGAAGTACATGATACCATGACACTTTCAGACACGGTACAGTTGGTTATTACAGATCCAACGATTGAAAATATATTGGAAGGCCCCAAAGGAATCAGACTTATTTTTCCTGAAAATTCTTGTACACTTCCCGGTGGAGGTGCCGCTACTGCGCCTTTTAATGTTTCATTGATTGAAATTTTTAAACGCGGCGATATGATTAAGCACAACATCCAGACCTTTGCGGCAGAAACTCCTTTGGTTTCCGGCGGTATGTTTTGGCTTCGGGTAACGGACGCCAACGGAACGGAATTGGCATTGAATGGTGTCCAAGCGATTTTGCCTTATCAGACCGATGCGGTTGGATATGAAAATTCCATGCAATATTTTGTTGGAACCTCACAACAAGCCCCTTCAGGACCGGTTATTTCATGGGGAATTGGAGAGTCAGAAGTTAGTTTCGATGCCGCAGCCGGTACCAATGGTGAATTTACCATTTGGAATATTGTAGGCGGCTGGAGCAATTGCGATGCTTTTTATGAGTTGATAGAAGGTGAATCTACGCAGTTTTCGGTACGGGTGCCCAATGCACCGGACTTCACCAATACACAGGTTTTCTTTGCACTTAACGATTTTACTACAGTCGCGGCCTTGACCACCGTACAAGTAGATGCGCTCACAACCTATACAGGAAGTATCCCGACCGGAGCTCAGGGTAAAATCATCGCGATTTCTCTCGTGGAAGGAGCTTTGCATTTTGCAACTCAGGATGTGACCATCACCGGAGATAATGTTTTTGATCTGCCAGTTGCACCGGGATCGGTAACAGATTTACAAAACTTATTGAATTCGATTAATTAAAAAATTCAAATAAAAGATATTCAAAAAATCCGGTGAGCTTTCATCGGATTTTTTGATAAAATCTTCTTTGAACCATTTTCAACCTGACCCTCATTTGGTCGTAAATCAATCCGATAAATAAAATAAGCGACGATAAAATAAGAAGTTTCAGTCCGAAATAAGAATAAGTCAGTGAACTCAAAGTTCCACCCAAAAAGAAAAATAGGATGATAGTGGCTCTTAGCTTAATCGAAGCCTGTAATTTTGTTTTTTGACGGAAACCTTTGTAGAAAAACAATTGCGCGATTTCAATCCCCAAATCTGTAAATAATCCCGTCAGGTGAGTCGTTCTGACGACCGAATTGGAGATCATGGTTACCAGCGCATTCTGTAATCCCATGGCAAATAATAAACTATAAGCGACGTAGGTAATGGATTTCTCTAGCATGAATTCTCCGAAAATTCCGGTAAACAATAAAACCAAAGCTTCCAAAATAACCGGAATGATGAAAATATAGCGCTCGTTTTTTCGATTCATAAATTCAATCAAAAGACCCGAAGTGAAAGAGCCTAGAAAAAAGAAAACGACAAAGAGAAAGTAAACCAGTCCGCGCCAAGTGTTCAGGCTGTAAACTTCTTCTACAAAAAACGCAAAATGCCCCGTGACATTTGTGGTAAGCTGATGAATCGCAAGGAAACCTATGATGTTCACCATTCCCGCCACAAATGACAAAAGCGAAGCAATCCGAAGATTATGCTTCAGCGTTCTGTATTTACCTTGGTGTCTGAACATCTTTCATAAAATAAGCAATTAAAGCAGAAAAACAAATGAAAAGCCCAGACTTAAAATCCAAACGAAATCTTATTTTTTCTGTTCTTTCGCCCAAGTATCTCGTAAACCAACCGTCCGATTGAAAACCCAATTTCCTTCGGTAGAATCACGATCCACCGCAAAATATCCGATTCGCTGAAACTGGAATTTATCTTCCGGTTTGGCGCTTCTCAACGAAGGTTCTGCAAATCCCTGAACTACTTTCATCGAATCGGGATTTACGAATTGCAAGAAGTCACCGTCGCCCGCTTCGTCCGGAGATTCCACTGTAAACAATCGGTCGTACAATCGAACTTCGATCGGAATATTTTCCGTTGCGGAAACCCAATGCAAAGTTCCTTTTACCTTTCGCATACTTGCTTCAGAACCCGAACCTGATTTGGACTCCGGATCATATTCCGCAAAAATCGTGGTGATATTTCCATTGTCATCTTTCTCAACTCGTGTGGCTTTCACGATGTAAGCTCCTTTCAGTCGAACTTCATTCCCAATCGATAATCGGAAGAACTTCTTAGGCGCTTCTTCCATAAAATCATCACGCTCGATGTAAAGTTCTCTCGTAAACGGAACTTCTCTCATTCCCGCCGATTCATCCTCCGGATTATTTTCAACGGTTAAATTTTCAACTTTTCCATCGGGATAATTTTCGATGACGAGTTTTACCGGATCAATTACCGCAAAAACACGCGGAGCAATTTTATTCAGATGGTCGCGAATACTGAATTCCAAAAGAGAAATATCAATCAGATTGTCACGTTTCGCAACCCCTGCTTTGTCCCAAAATTCACGAATGGATTCGGGTGTATAACCTCTTCTTCTCAAACCGGAAATCGTCGGCATTCTCGGATCATCCCATCCGGTCACAACACCTTCGTCCACCAATAATTTCAGTTTGCGTTTGGACGTAATCATATAGCTGACGTTTCCACGTGCGAATTCCCTTTGTTTGGGTTTGAAAGAATGTTCAGGTATTTCCACCTGCTCCAAATACCATTCGTACAGCGGACGGTGGTTTTCAAATTCGAGCGAACAAAGCGAATGAGAAATTCCTTCGACATAATCCGACTCACCGTGTGCCCAGTCATACATCGGATAGATTTTCCATTTGTCGCCCGTTCGGTGGTGTTCTTTGTGCAAAACACGGTACATCACCGGGTCGCGCATATTCATATTGGGCGAAGCCATATCGACTTTTGCACGCAAAACGTGGGAACCTTCCGGGAATTCACCGTTTTTCATTTTTTCGAACAATTCCAAATTTTCATCCACAGAACGTTGTCTGCACGGCGATTCAATTCCGGGTTCGAAAGGTGTTTTCCGCTGTTCATTGATTACTTCAGATGGTTGATCATCCACATAAGCTTTTCCGTCTTTGATCATTTGAATGGCCCAATTGTAAAGGGTTTCGAAATAATCCGAAGCAAATCTCTCTTCGTCCCATTGAAATCCGAGCCATTTCACATCTTCACGGATCGAATCCACAAATTCCTGTTCCTCTTTGGCGGGATTGGTATCGTCAAAACGTAGATTGACGGGTGCGCCGTATTTTTCGCCTAATCCGAAATTGATGCAAATCGCTTTGGCGTGACCAATGTGCAGATAACCATTGGGTTCAGGCGGAAAGCGAAAACGCAGATTTTCTCGGGAATAATCTTTGGTTAAATCTTCTTCTATAATTTGCTCAATAAAATTGAGTGGTCTTTTTTCTTCTTCCATTGTGATGCTAATAGAACTGCAAATTTAGGTTTTTTTAACTATAATCGCCCACGAATTCATTCGTGGGAAACAAATTATTGAAACCATTTTAATGGTTTTTTTGTAATTTTCAAATACAAACCAACAACCTATGTCACATTCTTTAAATAAAGTATGGATTCACGCCATTTGGTCAACCAAAAACAGAATACCATTAATTTCGGATTCGCTTGAAACAACGCTTTATCCAATGATAAAAAATGAATTTCAAGAATTAGAATGCCCACTCTTAATCATAAATGGCTGGACAGATCACGTTCATTGTTTATTTTTATTGAATTCTAAAAAATCAATCGCAGAAATTCTGAAACAGATAAAAGGAAGTAGCTCACACTTTGTGAATGGTCAAAATCTTATATCGGAAAAATTTTCCTGGCAGGTAGGATATGCCGCATTTTCAGTGAGTGAATCAGTGAAATCCAAAGTTTTCAACTATATACAAAATCAAAAAGAACATCATCAAAGAAAAGATTTTCAACAAGAACTCAATGATTTTCTGGAATTGCATAAAATTGAAAATGGTTGAAACCATTTCTCGAAAAAATTTACAATGAATCTCGATCCCCACGAATGAATTCGTATTTAATTCCCACGAATGAATTCGTGGGCTTGAATGAATTCGTGGGCTAGAGGTACAATTCAATCAAACCTTCGGGAACGTCCACCAAAATCGCTTTATTTTCGCGATCCACTTCCAAAATCCATTCTTCCACAATGGGAATGAGGATTTCTTTTCCGTTGATTTCGACTTCAAACAAAGCCTGAGCCGTCGTATCGTTTACATTTTTGATCACACCGATTTCGGTGTTCGTTTGGTCGTAAATCGTAAATCCGATGATTTCGTGGTAATAAAAATCGGTGCCATCTAATTCAGGCAAGGCCTCCATTGGCAAATACAAATCTTTATTGATAAGTTTTTCCGCTTCTTCCGGCGTAGTGTCTTCAAATTTTACCAATAATTTATTGGTGCCATGTACTTGGGAGAATTCGAAAAAAAATGGAACCAGCATTCCGTTTTTCTCAACGAATACTGATTCCATATTTTGGTATAATTCCGGTTCGTCTGTATCGAGATGCACAATCAGATTTCCTTTGAAACCGTGAAGTTTTGTGATTTTACCTAAGTAATAACAATCTTCTTTCTGCATCAGACGAATGGAATTATTCTTCTGTTTTTTCTTCTTCAGAACTTGCTTCAGCAGCCGGCTCTTCAGTAGCTTCTGTTTCAGCAACAACTTCTTCAGTCGTTTCTTCTGCTGCAACTTCAGCGTTTTCTTCAGTTGCT
>JAEWHB010000227.1 GCA_023388015.1 Bacteroidota bacterium | reverse complement strand
TGATTTATGCAATTGGTTTATTTTTGAATTTTCAAGATCAGGCAAATCCTGACTTTATTACGGATAAAATCAAAGAAAATCCTCAGCTTTTTTATGGGGAATATCAAACAGCCGAATTTCAAAAACTGAATCCAAAAGACGGTAAAGACGGAGTTGTGAATGAGGCTCAGTTTAAAATTTATGAACATCAGGTTGCAAACCGTCCTTGGGCTGCAGTTCTGGTTCCTGCTTTCCTTGCTTTTGGTATGGCGGGTGCAGCTTTGTTCTTTTTATCGGTTCAATTTGTAGCCAATGCAGGTTGGTCAATGGTAGTAACCCGTGTGATGGAAGGAATCGCTTCCTTTATTCCTGTCGGAGGAATCATAATATTAATCATTGTTTTTGCAGCAGCATTACATGGAAACCATCTTTACCACTGGATGGATCCTACATTGATTGATGTAAACAGTGATACGTACGATAAATTTATCGCGACCAAATCCAAAATTTGGTTAAACGTTCCGGGATGGTTAATCCGTTCGGTTTTATACGTTGCCCTTTGGACTATCTTTATGGTTTGGATTAAGAAAACCACTAAAAAATTGGATGAAACTGGCGACAGAAAAGTATTCAGTCAGCTTTATACCAGATCAGTTTTGTTCATCATCGTGTTTTCACTTACCACTGCCGGATTGGCTTGGGACTGGATCATGTCACTTGACCCACACTGGTATTCGACATTGTTTATGTGGTACGGAATGGTGAGTTATTTGGTTGCTTCAGTTTCAGCAATGGCAATCATCGCTATTTACTTGAATAGAAAAGGATCTTTGCCTTTGTTCAACGATAACCATCAGCACGACCTTGCCAAATATATGTTTGGATTCAGCTTACTTTGGACTTACTTGTGGTTTGCACAGTTCATGCTTCAGTGGTATGCCAACATTCCTGAAGAAGTTCAATATTTCCAACAAAGAATTACGCAATACGACGGATATTTCTGGATGTTGGCGGTAAACTTCGTAGCTGTATTATTGATCATGATCAGTTCAAGTATCAAGAGAAGAGTTACTTTGGTTTTTGTAATGGGATTTGTAATCATCCTTGGTCACTACTGGGATTTCTACAACCAGATTATGCCGGCTTCAGTTGGAGCATTCCATAATTTCGGGTTCCTGGAAATCGGAGCATTACTTTTCGTAGCCGGATTGTTTGTGTTCTTTGTAATGAACGCTATCAGTAAATTGAACTTGGAAGCAAAAGGACATCCTTACTTCCACGAATCAAAAATTTACGAATATCCATATTAATTAAATCGTTCACTTCGAGAACCTAAGTGAACTAAACCATACCCAAAGGGAATTCTGAAAAGAGTTCCCTTTTTTATGATTCAAAATTCAACAGTTCTTTAGGCTGAATTTCCAAACCATCTGCCAGAATTTTTATTGTATTGAGTGTGGTGTTTATCTGACCAAGCTCTATTCTGCTTATCTGTGAGTATTCAATATTACACAAATGGGCGAGCTGTTCCATGCTCAGATTTTTTGATTTTCTTAATTTTCTGAGATTTTTGCCAAAAGCAATGATGAATTCTTCATTCTTGGTTTCTTTCACAGAACGAAAGTGCAGATTGCAAGACAAAATTATTATAGCACAAATGCTATATTTTAATATTGTATTTTCTATATTTGGAATTCATTAACATTTTATTTAATTTTAAAAACCTTAAACAACTTTAACATGAGAAAGACAATTTACTTACTGTTGCTTTGTGCAACGAGCTTACTATTTTCTTGTTTGGAAGATGATAATAATACTTACTCTAATACAGTTATTAAAGAAACTCCTGTAACATGGAGACCAAATTGGACAAAAGTAAACAATGTATTAATTTATAATCAACCTTTAAGTATTTTAGGATGCCAATAGTTAAAATCTTATATCGTACAATTATTTTTACAATTTTATTTTGTTTATTAAGAATAGGAGTTCATACTTTAATAGACTTCTTTGAAACTCAAAGCTTAACTGTTGATAAAATTATTGAATTTGCTACAATAGAATACATCCAATATACTTTTCTTATTGTTTCTGTGCCATTTTTAGTTTCTTCTACAATTTACTTTTATTTTCATGATAAAATAACCAAAGTCATTTATTGGATTATTGGATCAATACCAATTGGAATATTTATTTATGGAGCAAATATGGTAACGAATGAATTCACAGATTTAAAAGAATACATGTATTTGTTGATCCCTATTTTTTTATTTATAGCATTTTACTATAATTACCGGATGATAAATAAGGAATTGAAAAAAAATGATTTTTAATTCTGAATATCTCCCAAATTAATTTCCCAAACCGTTTTGGATTTCGAGCCAAACTTCTTCTCTAGGGGTTCAAAACGGATGATTTGATTTACTTCGAATTCTGTGCGAATTTGTTGGTTCGAAACGACCAAAACATAAGAGTTAACCCACTCATTAAGTCCCAATTCTCTGGAATTTTGACCTGATTTGATTTCAAACCGATACGATTTATTCTCAATTTTAGATAAGAATTCAATGAAACCGATTTCGGGTTGAGTAGATTTTGTAAAATCTCTGAATCGCATCTGGGCATCAGCCATCGCCAAGATATTCTCTCGGATTTGCTTTTTCAATTCCACATTTGTTTCGGACGAATAAATCGAAAGGTATTCATAAAACTCCTCCAATTTATTTTGAGAATTCTCCTGATAAGCCTCTATACTTCGCATGGAAAAATTGGCTTTGATTCCTTTCGGAGATTCAGGAACGGCTTGTCCCAAAAGAATTCCCGAAAGAAAAAACAGAGAGGCTATGCTTATTTTTTTTAGTTTCATAAGATTTGAATTCTGATGAAATTTATTTGTTTCTTATCATTGGTTTCCAGATTCAGGATTTTCATCTTCTTGGTTTCAGAAGTCGGAACGATTAATTTTCCCGAAAACTCCTCTTTGTTCAAATATTCTGCACCCAGATTTTCTTTCAGCATCAGGATGACTTCCAAATCTTCCGACAAAATCTTCTCGAGTTTCTCCTTGCGGTTTTCCCAATCCTTCAAATCCGAATGAATGAAATTCTTCAAAACCATCGCATAATCTTCCGGCTTGATCAAAATCTCTTGATCCGTTTTGGAAATTTCCACTTCTTTCGTTTCGAAATAAGGACTTTCAATGATGATTTTTTCCGAATTTGTATCTACCTCAAAGCTTGAATTCCCCACATCAACCGGAATTTTCTCATCTTTTGAAACCTTGAAAACCTGAAGCTCTTCCGCTTGAACCGGTTCTTTTGTAAACTCATTTTTAATTTGAATGGTTTTCGGGTCTGATTTTTTATAAAAAGTATAAGCCACCGTTACCAAAACCGCAAATAATACAAGACCAAAAGCCAATAATCTTTGTTTGGATTTGGGAAGCTTGCCATCCTTTGCAACCAACTTTTCAGAATCCGATCGATTTTGAAACCTAAAATCATCCCAATCGGCAAATCCCGAAAACCTTGAAAAAATATCCAACATATCTTTTCGTGGCAGTTTATCGTTGGTTTCCGGTTTCAAATGTGTGTAAATCCACTTTTCGCTGACCCTTTCATTGAGTTCCGTTTCGATTAAATCAATGAGCTGACGAATGTCCTTTGAACTGAAGTTTTTCCAATCGCCCTGAAATTGCGGATAGAAATTTTGGTAAGCCACCAAAATCCGCCTTTTCAGTTCCTGAAAATCTTTGAGTTCATTCATTTATCCGGTTCAAAATTAATTCGAAAAGAAATTTCAACTGCTGTAAATCTACTGTAAAACTACGGAATAAGTTTACAGTCAATGGAAAGTTGTTTTGCAGTGATCCTTTTTCTCTTCACCCCTAGACTTGCTGAAAAATTAAAAATATGAAAACAAAATTATCATTTTTATTAAGTGGTCTGGTTTCAGTTTGTATGGCACAAATTGGAGGAAATCAATTGTATGGTGGAAACAATTCTTCGAATTCTCATCTACATAATTTAACAATTAACAATTCCATTTCGCCTAAAATTCAAATGTCAAAAGATGCTTTGAGTTTTGAAGTGAACATTTTAAATAATGTCCAGGCAGATGTGTACGTCGTCACTTTGGGCGTAAACGAAGAACACATTTCGGTGGAAGCTTGTAATACTCTAATCAATCAGAGAATTGAAAATTTCATGAAATCAATTTCCAAAATCGGAATTAAAAATTCAGATGTTTATGTGGATTTTATTTCCCAAACCAAAATTTACGATTATGTTTCAGATTCTGAAGGGGAAATGTAAATCCCCCAAAAACTCCGACAGTTTAAAATATTATAAAAAGTTATAAATTTAAACTGTTATTAGAGATGAAAAAGTCAAGATTTACAGAAACACAAATCAGCCAAGTACTCAAGGAGCATGA
>JAEWHB010000180.1 GCA_023388015.1 Bacteroidota bacterium | reverse complement strand
TTTAAACGGATTTTGCATAGTGTTACAAGGTATTATAAATTTTAATTAAATTGGCTTTAGCCCTGTTAAGCCTCATCTTCACAGCGCTTTCTCCTATATCATGAAGGTTAGCAATTTCTTTTATGCTCACATCGTCCTGATATTTCATAAGTAATAATGCTTTCTCATTTGGGGAAATGAGTTGCAATGAATGTTGTAATTTTTCAGCTTTAAGCTCAAAAATTTGTTCATCTGCAACTTCATCATTGAAATCATCCTCGATTTCATCCGTTACTGAAAAAGTATTTTTATTCCCTTTAACCTCTCTTTGCAAATAATTTATGCAATGGTTGTATGTAAAAGCATACATCCAGGTTGAAAATTTCGAATCACCTTTAAATGTTTTCAGTTTGACAAAGAGCTTCACAAAAATATCATGGGTCAAATCTTGTGCTTCTTCTTTTGAAGAAATAAATCCCAGACATTTATTATAAACAATCGAAGAATAGCGGTCATATAGGACACCAAACAAATGTGTGTCATTTGACTTGGTAATCTCCTGTATGAGTTCCTCGTCACTTACAATATTAGTTGTATCTTGGAACGCCATTTATTCGCTTTCATTTATTATGACACAAGACTTTTAAAAAAGTCACTCAAAAAATCAATAAAAATTAAATATTTTTAGGTATTTAATCTTAATTAATTGAAATAAAAGGAGTTAAATATAGTGAAAAATAAAAAAAAATGTTCCGATTTTTACCGGAACATGCTTTTATTTTTATTTCGATGAATTAATTCAGGGCATTTTGTACAAAATCGCATTGATGTTCATCCCGGCACCTACAGAACCTAAAACGATATGGTCTCCCGATTTGAATTCGTGGCTACCCAATTGTTTCTTCGAAATCAAGTCATACATCGTCGGAACTGTTGCAACAGATGAATTTCCGAATTTCTGAACGGTCATTGGGGCTACATTTTCAGGGATTTCGTTAATATTGTAAAGTTTGTACAAACGTTCAATCATCGCATGATCCATTTTGGCGTTTGCCTGATGCAATAAAATTTTGTTTACCTGCAAAGCGTCCAACCCGGAATTATCGATGACGCGTTTGATCAAGGCCGGAACCTTGCGCAAAGCATATTCATACACTTTTCTTCCACGCATTTTGATATTTATTTTTGAACCTTCATAACCTTCTTTCAGTGAAACATCATTCAGTAGATACGTCATTTCATCCATACTGTCAGAAATGGTATCATACGAAATAATCCCTTCCTTATGATTTGATTCTCTGGCTTCCAAAACCACAGCGCCAGCTCCATCGGCAAAAATCATCGCTGTACGATCGTGTGGGTCAACAGCTCTGGAAAGTGTATCCGCGCCGATTACCAAAGTTTTTTTTGCGGTTCCCGAAAGAAAAAGATGGTGAGAAAGAATGACGCCTTCAATCCAGCCCGGACAGCCGAAAAGCATATCATAGGGACGACAACGGTTGTTTTTAATTCCTAATTTGTTTTTCACACGCGTCGCAACAGAAGGCATATTGTCCACTTGTCGGTAAGTCGGGTCGATATCTCCGTAATTATTGGCCACGATCACATAATCCAGTTCTTCTTTGTCAATTCCAGCTTCTTCGATTGCCTGCAAAGCAGCATAAACCGCGAGATCAGAAGTGAAATCTGAAGGTTCTGCATAACGCCTTTCTTCAATTTCAGTGATTTCCTGAAATTTCTGAATGATTTCCGAAACAGGTTTTTCAATGAAAACGCCTTGTTCGTCATAAAATTCGTAATTTAAAAAATCCTCGTTTTTAACAATTTTCTTCGGTAAAAAATGTCCCGATCCGGTTATTACTGTATTTAGCATTTCTGGATTATTGATATTGAACCTACAAATTTATGAAATATTAAGATGTAGCGACAGAAAAACTTCCTCAATCCTTCAATTCAAAAAGTTTTCGGGTGATGAAATCTTTTTCAAGGTTCCAACTTCTGGCCGGCGAATATTCCCTTCCATAATAAATGATCTGCAAATGCAATTTGTTCCAAATCTCCTTTGGAAATAATCTTTTGGCGTCTTTTTCGGTTTGTTCCACCGATTTTCCGTTGCTTAATTTCCAGCGGTGCATCAATCGGTGAATATGTGTATCCACCGGAAAAGCTGGATGACCAAAGGCTTGTGCCATCACTACCGAAGCGGTTTTGTGACCAACGCCCGGTAATTCTTCTAGTTCTTCAAAAGTGGAAGGAACAATTCCGTCATATTTTTCCACTAGGATTTCTGACAACCTTTTTATGTTTTTGGCTTTTGTGTTGGAAAGCCCGATTTGTCTGATTAAATCTTTGATTTCATCTACTTCCAACAAACTCATCGCTTTGGCATTGGATGCACGCGCAAATAGATCGGGTGTGATTTCGTTTACTTTTTTATCGGTGGATTGTGCGGAGAGCAAAACCGCGATTAGTAAGGTGAATTCGTCAGTATGATCCAGCGGAATAGGCGGATTGGGGTATAATTTTTCCAGTTCTTGGGCGACAAATTCAGCACGTTCTTTTTTGGTCATTCGTGTAAATTAAAAACTTTGTCAAAGTTCGGGACTTTGACAAAGTTGATTTAAATTAAATTGATTTTTTAGCTGTTCAGGATTTCGTTTACATCAGCAAAACCGCCTCCGTTAAAAACTTCTTCTAATCCATTTTCCTTAAGAAAACTCAGTGTTGAGGAAGCTCTTCCGCCGCTTCGACAAAAAATCACGATGGGTTTGGGCATTTCTTTGATTTCTTCGAGTTTATCAGGAACTTCTCCCATCGGAATATTAATTGCTTGTTCCACGTTTCCGTCGATTTCTAATTCGTAAGGTTCACGAATGTCAATGAGTGTTGCATTCGGATTTTTTATAGCATCTACTGTTGTCATTTTTATAACTTTTCTAAAAAATAGCCATCTGAATA
>JAEWHB010000119.1 GCA_023388015.1 Bacteroidota bacterium | reverse complement strand
TCAATCCAAACAATAAAAGCGTGCGAAGCGTGGAGAAATACGGATATTTTTCGATTTCGTCCTGCAGCAAAGCCACGTCGGAAAGCTGAACTTCAAACGGATGATAGATGAGATGTCGGATTCTGGGGTTCATTTTGCTAAACTAAAAAATTTAAGCATATCCATTAATATGCAGATCAAACAATTGGTTTTCTTCTACTGAAAATTTTATTTGCCAATAATAACTTCCGCCGTCTTCAACCTGAACTTCTGTTTGAAGCCAATACTCGTTTGGTCGTTCTTCCCAAAAGCAATTTATCAATAATACCTTATTGCCGTTTTGTCATAAACTCCAAAATACTGTCTTCTATATTTTTTGAGATTTTTATGAATAATTGGCTTCTCATATAAAAGAGAAACTTTCATTTCTTTAAGTTGCGTTTTAAGTGCTTCTTCAGCCAATAATATTTCCTCTTTAGTAGGCGTAAATCTTTTCTCAAAACCGTGAAGTTGGTATTCTTTAGGAAATATAGCGACATCAAAATTTTTGGTTTGATAATGCACAGCATTTGTTTGTCCATTTGCAAAATGAAAGGTCAAAGTAAAAAATAACACAAAATTTAAAAGCAGTTTCATTAAATAAAATTTTAAACATTACATCCATCTTCCAACTTCCCGCATCCCTCCATTTTACCAATCCATCGCAATGGCATTGAAAATCTGAGTGGTCAATTGCTCCAGGATACTGTCCAGCAAAGCGCCTTCCGCCTGTTGCAAAGTCAGGTTGGCTTCAAAATCTTCATAAGCTGAAAAGGATCGGTCAAAACTTTTGGATTCGTCCTGATTATTCTGATAACGGACTCTCACGCTCATCGTCAATCGGTTTTTACCTGCTACTTCATTGGCCTGAATCGCCACCGAAGTCTGCTGATAACCCGTGATTTCTCCGTCAATCAGTAAATCTGCATTTTCGTCGGTTGTGAGTGAGAGTTTCGTCCGATTATTAAAAATATCCTGTAATTCGTTTGTGAAATCCTGACTCAGATTTGGATTTTGATATTGCGGGGCATAATTCGGAAAATTCGAAATCCTGATGGTTTGCCATTCGGGTAAAATGGAGGAACCGGAAAGTGTGTAGCATCCATTCAGAATGAAAAATCCCAACAAAACCGCGATAAATTTTAAATGTTTAGAAATCATTTTCAAATCTTTCATAATTAAATTTAATTCAAATTATTCTAAATCATATTGTTTGATTTTCCGGTAAAGCGTTCGTTCCGAAATCCCGAGTTCATCGGCTGCCGAACGTCTTTTCCCTTTGTATTTCTCCAATGCTTTTTTGATCAGTTCGCGCTCCTTGTCCTGCAGAGAAAGCGATTCGACTTGTTCACTTACTTCTTCATAATCCGATTCATCATAATCATAATCCTGAATGATGGAAGTCTGTACTTCTTCTTTCGGATAAAATTTAAGTTGCGAAAAATCGGTTTCAGAACTGCTGTTTTCACGGATTACGCGTTGTAAAACATCTTGATTTCCGGTGGAAATATTTTCTTTGTTGTGAATCAGATCCAAAGTCAGAGAGCGCAAATCATTGAGATCCTGTTTCATTTCAAGCAGGAATTTAAAAAGAATTTCACGTTCCAAATGGTCTGAATTTCCGGTTGATTTCTCTGAATTTACCAACACCGGAACGGAATTTTGATAAGGCAGATAAGCCTGAACTTTTTCCAGCGAAATGGTTCTTTCTTTTTCAACCACTGAAATTTCTTCTGCGAAATTTCTCAGCTGACGAATGTTTCCCGGCCAAGGGTAATTCACAATGTATTGAATCGCTTCAGAAGTCAGTTCCAACGGCGGCATACGGTATTTGGCAGCAAAGTCTGAAGCGAATTTGCGGAACAAAAGCGGAATGTCGTTTTTACGGTTTCGAAGCGCCGGCATATCGATTTGAACCGTGTTCAGACGGTAATATAAATCTTCTCTGAATTTTCCTTTTTCGATGGCCTCCTCCATTTTCACGTTGGTCGCAGCGACAATTCTGACATCTGTTTTTTGAATTTCAGATGAACCAACTTTCATAAATTCTCCGCTTTCTAAAACTCGCAATAAACGAACTTGTGTTGGCAGCGGTAATTCTCCCACTTCGTCCAGGAAAATCGTTCCTTTGTCCGCCACTTCAAAATAGCCTTTTCTTGTGGTGGTCGCACCGGTAAAAGCACCTTTTTCGTGTCCGAAAAGTTCGGAATCAATGGTTCCTTCAGGGATTGCGCCACAATTGACGGCAATGTAATTATTGTGTTTTCGAGCAGATTGTGAATGAATGATTTTAGGGATGAATTCTTTCCCAACTCCACTTTCGCCACTTACCAAAACGGAAATGTCGGTCGGCGCCACTTGAATAGCTTTTTCCAAAGCGCGGTTCAGACCGGGATCATTTCCTATGATTGAAAATCTTTGTTTTATCGTTGTTAAGTTATCCATTTTTTAATGTTCAAAGTTTAAGGTTTAAAGTTGATTTCCAGGCAACTTTAAAATAAAATTTCCTTTTACATCATTAGGGTGGGTTTGATCCTCTCCCACAAATTCATTTTCATCCAACATGGTGAAAAATAATTCCAGTCGTTCGGCATAGCTCAAAGCCAGAAATTCTTTTTCTCGTCTTTCGTTGTTTTCTTCTTTTGGTGCAAAAATGATTTCCATTTATTTAGGATTTATAATTGAATAATGAACGGAATCCAAAAATTCGCCATCGTAATAAAAATCTTCTCTGAAATGGGCTTCCTTTGTGAAATTTGCACGTTGCAAAACCCTTTCCGAAGCTGAATTCCGCGGATCAATCACGGCTGTCAGCGTATGGAAATTACAATGTGTAAATCCGAATTCCATAACTTTCTGCAAAGCTTCGCCCAGAATTCCTTTTCCCTGATGATTCGGGTGAAGTATGTAACCTATTTCGGCTCTGAAATTCTCCTTATCAATTTTAAAAAGACTGATAATACCTGTCATACGGTCATTTCTATTGGTTGTAATGGCCCAATGGATGCCTTCCTCATTTTCTTTGTGATCCTTGAACATCTGGATGCGTTCCAAAGCATCTGCTTTGGTTTTCGCCAGCGGACGTGGGATATACTTCATAATTTCTTTATCCGACCTTAAAAAGAACACTTCGTCCACATCTTTTTCCACGACTTCACGCAGCACTAAATTTGCTGTTTCAAGAATCGGGAATTTGGAAAAATCTGTGTTTAGTTTCACTTTTAAAGTTTAAAGTTTAAAGTTTCAAGTTAATGGAACTTGTTTCCTTTGTAATCGTTTTTATTTAAGTAAGAAATGAAATTTCTAATTTTCCCGCTTAGGTTTTCATATTCAATTTTCAATTTTTCAAGCTCATCTTCTTCAATATATCCATAATCAAAAATTCTATACAATTGTGATCTTACTTCTCCGGCTGAACCTTTTGCAATAGAAAGGAATTGCCGAAATTCCATATTTCCGTCCCTTTCAAAACCTTCAGCAATAT
>JAEWHB010000064.1 GCA_023388015.1 Bacteroidota bacterium | reverse complement strand
GGTATCGGTTACCGTTCCGGAAATTAAAATCGGAAGTGAATTATCCAATTCTGCATCCAAAGTCAAACTTTGATTGTCCGCTAAACTAAATTCGATTTCAAGCGTATTGTAAGTGTCTTTGCTAAATCGTGCCACATAATTTCCTGGCAAAAGCGCAGGTATTTCATAGGTTCCATCAGCGATTGTCAAAACGGTTTCAGTTTGAAACGCATTCGCATCATCGGGAATGATCGTTACAGTAACACCCTCTAATTCAGAACCATCCTCAGCTGAAGTAACAGTTCCTGAAACACTTCCAAATTCTTTGTTTTTTTCCATCACAATGCTCGGAATGGTTGTAATTTCTTCCAAAGTCCAAGCAGCAGGCTGAGTAGAAATTACGCTGAGATCTACTGAATATCCGATCGAATAATAAGTTCGCATCCCATCTACCGGTGTATTATAAAATTCACGTGGATTTACAGAAGGAACGTTGGCCAACAAAGGTTTCACAATCGTAATGATCACATTCTCATTGCTTGAAGCATCGTAATAAAAGGGTTGATCCAATTCTATATTGATTGCATTTCGTCCGGCAGTAAACTCGATATCGCCATCAAATAAAAGCTTTTGATTTCCGAAATATTCCCAAACCGCGTTGTTCAAGGTTGTTCCAAAAGTTGCACGGTCGGTTGTGCTCATATAAATTTTATAACGAGCTGTACTGGTCACTCCTAAATTCGCAAAATAAGACAGAGAAGTAATCAGTCCGCTTTCGCCCAGTTGATCCGGCGTGTAAATACTTTGGGAAATAATCGAACCTCGGTTCAGTTCAAAAGGCTGATCCGAAACGGCATTTCCACTTGTTATTGACTCTTGGTTTTCATTCAAACCTGAATAAGCAGGAACAATTGCAGGAGCTCCTTCGTTTGTAGGACTCGTCAGCGCGATGATGGTGTAAGTATATAAATACAATTCAGGAATACTCACTTCTGTGAAAGTTGTATCGGGATGCGTTTCGGCCAATGTTTCAGTTGTAGTACCAAAAGTTCTGAGAATTTTATAACCTATCACTTCACCTTGTAAAACGCCACCATTTTCTCCATAATCTACTTCGTCCCAAGAAATTACCGTTTGCAAAGATGCATTTTGGGTAAATGTGATATTGGTGGGCGCACCCGGAATCGTTTCATATCCAAAGAAAGTAATAGGCGTGTTGTATGCTACTCCGTCTCCAGACGCATTATAAGGCACAAAACGATGGGTATAAGAACCTTCGCCCGGAAGCGTATCAATATAATTCATGCTTTGCCCTGCAGAAGAAGGAAGATCTGCAACCTGCACCAAGTTCATAGGATGCGTACCACGATAAACCTTAACTCCTGTCATATTGGAAAGTGAATTTCCTGCTATATCAATAGTCGGATTGGTCCAGCTTAAATTAGCTTTGAAATCTGTGTCCATTTCAATTTCCATTGAAAAATTGGTAATGGAATTTGGTGCAGTATCGACTAAATTCGGTTTGAATTCGATATCATCCACTATAAACATAAAAGCCTGGGACACGCAATTAATAGCCAGATGCTTTGCTCCGGCAGGAATTGCAAAATCATACTTTGTCCAAACTCCTGTAGAAGTCGTAGTGGAAATAAATGTGAAATTATTCGGATCTGAATCCGTGGTAGAATAACCTACTTTAAAAGTATCCAATCCGGCAAAAGTGGCTGTACTTTTTGCATAAAACGAAAAAGTCCCACCCGGATGCGTTGCCAATTCATCTGAAATCAACCAGTCATTACTGGGTCCTGTATAGGAAGAAATACTGGCAAAATATTTTTTTCCTGAACGTGTATCATATCCGTCAAGTGTATTTGGCGGATCGGTTTCAGACGGAGTATAAACTATAAATCCCAACGGGCCTCCCTTTCCGGGGAAACTCTGAAACGGACCTGCTGTATTGAATCCGTCCAAGTCCAAAGATGTCCATCCTACCAAACCGGTTTGGGCAAAATCGGCATGTTCCTCTACATCGTCTTTAAACGGTTGGAGTTGTCCTTGCAACCATCCCGAAAGGGAAAATAGCAAGAGCAACAAAAAAATGTTTTTGTGTTTCATGTGTTTCATTTTTATAAAATTTTTAATGAAGTATTTATAAGCAACAAATTAATTGGTTTGGCGTCGTCTTCCCAAATTTTACAACTCCGTTTCGTCCCAAACGAATATGTATAATAATCATTTTATTGATTTACAATTAATTAATTCTTCAAAAACTGTTTTCTATAAACAGATGGTGTGACTCTTTCAATGTCTTTAAAGAATTTGTAAAATACAGACATGGACTTAAAACCAGATTGTGTGGCAATTCCTTCGATTGAAAAATGCTGCATGTTTTCATCTGATAAAAACGTCTTACTCTCCTCGATTCGGAACTCGTTTATATAGTTATAAAATGTCTTATTTAAATTTTTGTTGAGTGCTGAAGAGATGGCATTTCTACTTTCAGAAATTGCCGAAGCCAAATCATTTAAACTTAAATTCGGATTTCTGTATAATTTTTTTTCTTTCATCACCTTTTCAATTTTTGTTATGATTTCTTTTTCTTTCAAATCTTCATTTCCTTCCAAAACATCTGGTTTAACTTGGGAAACAACTTCTTCCTGAACATTTAAAACAGCTACATTTTGTGACAATCCTAAAACATTTTCATTCTTTTTAAAAATTGCCGGATATTTATATATGATAAGCGTTATATAAAATAAACTGATGGCAATTACCGCATGGTAACCCATGTATAAAAGGTAAGGATTCAAAAAAGAACTTCTCATCAAAGTTGAAATTCCTCCTATGATAAAAACCACTGCAAAACTGATGTTGATCTTTTTAAACCATTCCAATTGACGGCTTTCAATATCTGAATATTCTTCTTTCAGAGATCTTTCTCTTAACTTCAGTAATTGATTGGTTTTGATAAAGTAAAAAGGACCTTGGAGCGTAGCCAAATAAGCACATATTATTTTTCGCCATTTGTATAACTCATGGTTCCGCATTTCTTCAATTGAAAAATCATTGATTGCGTATAAATAAAGGGTAAAAAGGATGTATACGTAAATCGGTAAAAAATGGAGATGATCTGATTTCTGGAATTTTGGATAGTCATGAAACATATATTTCGCATAGAGAAATACAGGCGGAAATAAAGTCAAAGCCAACATAGGACCAATAAAAGTAGTTACCGTAACACTAAAAAAAGGCTTCTGGGCAATGAATGCAAAAAACCAATAACATGAAAATCCCCATGAAAAAACAAGCAGAGCCAAAATATTGTTGGAAAAAGGCTTTTGCTTTTCTTTCAACAACAAATAGATGCTAAGTATAGCTTGAGAAGCTCCAAATAACATCAATACAGAAAAATATGATTCAATAACCGATAACATAGCCAATACACTGAATGAACAGCTTTTTCTAGGTTAGGATAGGTTAGGGAAATTCTATTAAAGTTAAGCTAAATTGAGTTCAATCTCTAAAGATAGACTTTTTACTCCTCTTGATGCCGGTCAAACTCATTTTTGAATTCCCATTTGACCTTTTCAATTTTCTCTTCAACTGATTTGGTTAAATTTTGCTGGTATTCAATTAATTGATTCGAAATTTCTTCATCAAAACTTCCAATCATTTTTCCGGCAAGAATTCCCGCATTTTTGGCTGCATTCAAAGCTACTGTTGCAACCGGAATTCCGTTTGGCATCTGTAAAATCGAAAGAATAGAATCCCAGCCGTCGATGGAATTGGAAGATTTAATCGGAACACCGATGACAGGAACCGAAGTCAAGGAAGCCACCATGCCGGGTAAATGAGCTGCACCGCCAGCGCCGGCAATGATGACTTTCAGTCCGCGTTCCTTTGCAGATTTTGCATACTGAAACATACGCTCGGGCGTACGATGTGCCGAAACAATTGTTAATTCGTAATCGATTCCAAATTCGTCCAGAATTTCAGCTGCCTGTTTCATAACCGGCAAATCACTGTCGCTTCCCATGATGATTCCTACCATATTTTTGTTTAAAGTTTAAAGTTCAATGTATAAAGTTGGCTGTTAACTTAGATTTTATTTCCTGCCGATTTTACCCGAACGGTTTTATTTACTTTGTCAATGTTTGATTTAAGTTGACCTAAATTATTATCAACCAATGCAATATGCCCCATCTTCCGACCGGGACGGGTTTCTTCTTTGGCATACCAATGAAGATAAACACCGGGAATTTTCAATATTTCGTCAAGATTCTCAATTTCTGCCAATCCGGATTCGCCTTCAGCGCCAATCAAATTTACCATCGCCGAAGTTGAAAATAATTCGGTACTACCCAATGGCAAATCTGCCAAAGTTCTAAGCATCTGATCAAATTGCGAACTATGCGCTGCTTCAATGGTTGAATGCCCGCTGTTGTGCACACGACAAGCGGTTTCGTTTACCCAAATGGAACCGTCTTTGTTCAGAAACATTTCCACCGCAAAAACGCCGGGCGAATTCAGTTTCTCCACTACTTTTCGGGCGATTTCTTCTGCTTCCCGCGATTTTTCTTCTCCCAGTTCCGAAGGCATCAACAAATAATCCAATAAATTATATTCGTGATTGAAAACCAGTTCCACAACGGGATAATTCACAAGATTCCCTTTTCCGTCGGCCACCACGACCACCGCAATTTCTTTGTCCAAATCGGCAGGCGTTTCATAAATGGCCGGAACACGAAGGATTTTCTCTGTTTCGTTTCGGGAATTCAAAAGCTGAACACCTTTACCGTCGTATCCGCCTTTTTTGGCTTTCTGAAAAACGGGAAATTCGGTAACCACACAGATCAATTCTTTCCAATCATCCAGTTCAAAATATGGCGCAGTAGGAATGTCATGGTCCACATAAAATGCTTTCTGAACCGATTTATCCTGAATGATGGCCAAAGTTTCGGGATCGGGAACTATTCTTTTTCCCAGCGCTTTCAATTCACGAAGCGCTTCTACATTTACGTGTTCAATCTCAATTCCGATGGCGTCCAAATCCTTCCCAAAATCAAGAACCGTCTGGTAATCGGCGAAATCTCCTTGCACAAAGTGATGCGCATGTTTGGCGCAAGGTGCGTTGGCGGAAGGATCCAGTATGTGAATTTCATAAGGATATTGCAATGCATTTTGTAAAAACATATAGCCCAATTGTCCGCCGCCGAGAATTCCTATTTTGATCATATTGCGAAGTTAATTCTTATAGTTTAAAGTTTCAAGATTTACGGGTGTTGAAATTCGAAAATCGAAATTCCTTTTATTACCTTTGTTCAAATTTGACCGTTAAATGAGCTTGTTAAAAAGAGCAATTCAATATACCAAACCTTATCGTTCGTCTTTTTTCATTGCCATTGTATGCAATTTTATGTATGCGATTTTCAATGTGCTGGCATTGGCTTTTATGATGCCGATTCTGAACATTCTTTTTGATGAAAAATCAGAACCTATTACAGAAAAACCGGTTTATTCGGGTAAAATCCTGGAACTAAAAGATTTCGCTTCGGATTATTCGGCGTTTTTTATGCAACAAATGGCTGATGAAAGTGGTCCGATTAAAATTCTTTTGATATCATGTGTTTCTTTTATCATTCTCTTTTTCTTCCGAAATATTTTCAGCTATATGTCTGAATTTTTCCTGATTGATTTGCGTTCGGGTGTTTCAAGAGATTTCAGAGTGGATATTCACAATAAAATCCTGGCACTTCCCGTCTCTTATTTTACCGAAAAGAAAAAAGGGGATATGCTCGTACGGATTTCAAGTGACGTGGGTGAAGTGGAAGGAAATATTCTGAACGGATTGGTGGAAATCATCCGCAGTCCGATTATGATCATCGTATTTGTAACTGCCTTATTCATAACAAGTTTCCAACTCACACTGTTTGCGCTGATTGTTTTCCCGATTATGGGAACTTTGATTTCACTAATCGGAAAAAGTCTGAAACGCGATGCCGGAAAAGCCCAAGTGGAATTGGGAAATATTATGTCTTATGTGGACGAAACCCTGAATTCACTCAAAATCATCAAAATTTTCAATGCCGATGATCAGATTACCAAAAGGTTTGATGCTTCGATCAATCGGTATCGGAAATTGCTTCAAAAAGTAATGAAAAAACGTGCGTTGGCCTCACCGACGAGCGAATTTCTGGGCGCGATTACCATCGGAATGATTGTGTTTTTTGGTGGAAAATTAAGCCTCGAAGGAAACGGATTAAAAGGCTCTGAATTCATTTTCTACATCGGGATTTTTTATACTTTACTTGATCCGATTAAACGTTTTTCGCGTTCACTTTCCGACATTCAGAAAGGACAAGTTTCGGCCGATCGGATATTTGAACTTCTGGATACTCAGGTTTTGATCAAAGACAATGAAAACGCCATTGATTTCCCGGAATTCAAAGAGAAAATCGAATTTCAGAATGTGAGTTTCGGATACGACGATAAAAATGTCATCAAAGATTTCAATCTCATTATCAAAAAAGGAGAAAATGTTGCGCTGGTCGGCCCTTCGGGAAGCGGAAAATCTACCATTGCCAATCTAGTGACGAGATTTTATGATGTACGCGAAGGAAGAATTCTGATTGATGGAATCGACATTCGCGATATTAAATTAAAAGAATACAGAAAACTATTTGGACTCGTAACCCAAGACAGTATTTTGTTCAATGATTCGGTTTATAACAATATTGCTTTGGGTGATGAAAATCCTTCAGTTCAAAAAGTCAGTTCGGCTTCTAAAATTGCCAATGCGGAAGAATTCGTAGAAAAATTACCCAATAAATACGATGAATCGGTAGGAGAAAGCGGTGGCAAACTATCGGGCGGACAAAAACAAAGACTGAGCATTGCAAGAGCTGTTTATAAAAATCCGCCGATTATGGTTTTGGACGAAGCCACTTCTGCACTTGACACCCAATCAGAAAAATTGGTTCAGGACGCGCTTGACAATATGATGGCCAATCGGACTTCGATTATCATTGCGCACCGACTTTCCACCATTGTCAATGCAGATAAAATCATCGTGATGGAAGAAGGCAAAATAAAAGAGTCCGGCTCTCATGCCGAACTCCTGGATAGAAATGGAATCTACACCAATTTAATCCGATTACAAAATCTGGATTAATTTTTAATTATTGTCGTGTGAATTCCAACACAACATTCTGACCTTCAAAAGTGGTTTCGGTCGTGAATTTATTGTTGCCTTGGAGATTTATAGTTGAACTACTGCTCTCTCCGGAATTATCAAAAGTCACCGTATAAACGTCGTTGTTTTCCGACCATGAGCCGGTTTCAGGTTCACCCGGAAGACAAGCTTCGGGAACGATTCCCTCTACAAATGTGTCTATTCGCAAAGAATAATCGTTCATAAAGTTATACTCATTTTGCAACGGGCAATAAGCAACTTCAGACACTTGGTCATAAACACTTACACCGCCCATAAACACGTCTGTGACTTTCCATTTTCCCACAATTACATCGACATTATTATCAGAAGAATCGTCATCGTTATTACACGAAACGTTTAGAAATCCCACTAGCAGAAGAGGTAAGAACAATAATTTCAAATTTTTCATTTTTCTAGTTTTTGGTTTAATAGTATAAACTAATTTTCAATCAGAATTCGATTTAGGCTATAACGCCAATTTTTAATCCTATATTTCTACCTTTGCATAATTATAAGACAGTTTTGTGGAATTTTTAACAAAGTCAATTCAACCAAAATCTCATGCAGAACGGATTAAAAAACGTGCGCTGGAACTAGGTTTTCTGGATTGTGGAATTGCGAAAGCAGATTTTTTGGAAGACGAAGCGCCACGATTGGAAGCTTATCTTAAAGAAAATCGTCATGGGAAAATGTCTTATATGGAAAATCATTTCGATATGCGACTTGATCCGCGATTATTGGTCGAAGGCGCAAAATCTGTTATTTCCCTGACTTACAATTATTTACCGGATAAATTTCAACGAAATGATTCCTATAAAATAGCTAAATATGCCTACGGAACTGATTATCATTTCGTAGTAAAAGACAAACTCAAAGAGCTTTTATATTTCATACAGGAAGAAATTGGTGAAGTGAGCGGACGAGCCTTTGTGGACTCTGCCCCCATTTTGGAGCACGCCTGGGCACACAAAGCCGGATTGGGTTGGATTGGAAAAAATTCACTTACACTTTCCAAACAAAAAGGATCATTTTTCTTTTTATCCGAATTAATTCTCGATTTGGAATTGGATTATGACGAGTCATTCAAAACCGATCATTGTGGAACCTGCACCAAATGCATAGAAGCTTGTCCGACAGATGCGATTTTACCGGATCGGAAAATCGATGGGAGCAAATGCATTTCTTATTTTACAATCGAACTCAAAGATGCAATTCCAACCGAAATGAGCGGCAAATTTGAAGATTGGATTTTTGGTTGCGACATTTGTCAGGACGTTTGTCCCTGGAACCGTTTTTCTCTTCCGCATAATGAAGAAAAATTTCATCCGAAAGAAGAATTTTTAAATTTTTCAAAATCGGATTGGAAAGAAATTACGGAAGAAGTTTTCAAAAATATTTTTAAAAAATCTCCTATAAAAAGAACTAAATTTGAAGGACTGAAACGGAATATCGATTTCGTCTCCGGACTTAAATCCTAAAATTATGAACAAATTATTTCTATTGATTTTTTTTCTATTGATCCAGTACTCATTTGGACAAATTTCTACCACACGTATGAACGAAATCCGTTTACAATCGAATCTGGCAGATATTGAGAATGCATTGGGACAAAAACTTGACCTTTCCAAAAAATTGGACGAATGGTTTTATTCGACAAAAGTGACCCACAATGGGAGCGAATTTCTTTTGAATTTCTCAGAATATTCCGATGAAAATAATCAAACACAAGTTCAACTTTATGAAATTTCAACTCGATCAGCATCCGTCAAAACCCTTTCAAATATAGGCGTAGGCAGTAGTCTTGACGATTTATGGAAAGCTTATAAAAATTACAATGTTTCGATTTGGCGAATGTGGGATCAGAAAACAGAAAAGTATTCGACCACCGATCGGGTTTTCCAGCTAAATGACCACGATGCCGGAACTGCTCTTTATTTCTACCTTAGAAATGATAAAGTTTATGAGATTACACTTTCTTTTTCAGAAGGCTGTTAAACCTGTTTTGCAAACTGCTTGGGCGTGATGCCATATTTTTTCTTGAAGGCTGCAATGAAATGCGAAGGATTTTCGTAACCGATTTCAAAAGCAATTTCTTTGACCTGAAGTTCGCCTTTTTCGAGTTTCTCACGCGCTACTTCAAGTTTTTTGTCAAGCACAAAACCATAAACGGTCGTACCGTAAACCTGTTTGAATCCTTCTTTCAGTTTGTATTCTGTCAGACCCGAAATTTCTGAAAGCTCTTTCAGAACCGGCGGATTATCAAGTCTATCGAGTAAAATATCTTTGGCCTCTTTGAGCTTTCGGGCATCTTTTTCATTATCAAGAAAAGGACAATTTTCTTTTTGATTCGCTTCAGATTCCGAAAAGTAAAGCGTAAAAAGTTCATAAACTTTCCCCAAAACGTAAAGATTCTCAAAATGTGTTGAAAGATTATGGTTTTCAATCTGATTCAAAACCATACGCACTGTAGTTGAAAACGCCTGCTGGTTGTAATATTTTCCCGGAGATTTACTGCTGTTCAGGAATTCCGCACGAATGTTATGACTGGAAAAAAGATGATGTAATTTTTCAACCGAAACAAAAACCATACAGACTTTGGAATCTGCATTCAGGCTGAGATTAAGCGGCAATTCCAGCGTAGGATTGTAAATCAGAAAACTAAGTCCGTCTGTTAAACTTATTTTGTATCCGCCGTTATTGAACTGAAAAGTCATTCCGCCTTTGGTACAAAAATAAAACTGAATGAACTTCTTGTCGATCTTACGAAGCAACGTATCTGTAAAAGCGGTATGATTGTCCACATAAGCCACATATACATCATCGGCCGGCCAATATTCATTTACCTTACTTTTATAGGTATTTTCTAATTTGTTTTCCATAAATGAATTACTTCTTAAGTTTCCACAAATTTAGCAAACGCTTTGCTCAATTCAATTTGTACTGCAAAGTTAATGCTTTTGTTTAGAATTAATCTAAAAAGGATATTTTCAACTTTTAGAGGTACTTTTTGCTTTTGAGCGTTATTTTCGTGCCTCAAGTCCCCGTACTTTTGTTACCTGAATTGAAGATGACCAAAATCCATCCACATAAAGATTTTTTTGCCGTAGGTGTAAGTTATGAAAAGGCTGACGCTGAAATCAGGGGTAAATTTACGTTTTTCCCGGAGTCTGTGGAAGCTTTCTCTGAAAAAGCCAAACAAGTCGGCATTGAAAACTTTTTTGTGGTTTCCACTTGTAACCGTTCTGAGTTTTATGGATTTACAGAAAGTGCAGAAACGATGATGGAACTCTATTGTGAACATACAAATGGCTCGCTCGAAGAAATGAAATCTGTGGTTTCAATTCAGAAAAACGAAGAAGCGATTGACCATTTGTTCAAGGTTTCAGCCGGATTGAAAAGTCAGATTTTAGGAGATTTTGAAATCATCGGACAAATCAAAACCTGGTTCAAACGCTTTAAAAAACACGATTCTTCCGGTGCATTTCTGGAAAGACTTATTAACACCGCCATTCAGATCAGTAAAAAAGTAAAGACCCAAACCACGCTCAGCAATGGTGCTGCGTCGGTTTCTTTTGCGGCTGTTCACTATATTTTGGCAACGCAGTCAGAAATTTCACAAAAGAACATTCTGCTGTATGGAATCGGTAAAATTGGACGAAACACTTGCACGAATTTAGTCAAACATACTCAAAATGACCATATTACGCTCATCAACCGAACCAAAGAAAAGGCGGAATTGATGACCGAAAAATATGATGTTCTGGTTAAAGATTTTTCTGAACTGAAAGAAGTTCTGAAATCGACAGACATTTTGATTGTCGCTACCGGCGCGGAACAACCTACGATCACAGAGGAAATGATTCCGTTTGACAAGGAAATGACCATCATTGATTTATCGGTGCCGGAAAACGTGGCGCACACATTGGGTTCAAGAGAAAATATTCAGCTGATCAATGTGGACGGACTTTCCAAAATGGTCGATGATACGCTTGATTCCCGAAAAGATTCGGTTCCCATGGCACTTGAAATCATTTCGGAATGTAAAAATGAATTTAACGAATGGCTGAAAACCCGCGAATTTGTTCCGGTAATTCAGTCGTTCAAAGAAAGACTCGAATTCTTAAAGGAATTCGAAATAAAAAATCTGAAAAAGAAAAATCCGCAGATCAACGGAAAAGAAACTCTGGTGGCTGAAAAACTGGTTCAGAATCTGACCAATCAGTTTGCGTCTTATTTGTTGGAAAACCGTGAAAATGCAGACGAAACCATCACGATGATGGAAGAAATTTTCAGGTTGAAAACAAATTCTCTCGACAATTAAAGTCAGAGAATTCACAAAGTTCACAGTTAAAAATCGGAACACTTTGAATGAGGAATTGAGTGTTCTTTGTGGTAAAAAAATGAAAAATCAAACAATCAGAATTGGTACACGAAAAAGCCCGCTCGCAATGTGGCAGGCAGAATTGGTGCAAAAAAAGTTAAATGAAATCAATTTCCAAACGGAAATTGTTCCTATAACTTCTGAAGGCGATATTAATCTTACACAGCCCATTTATCAGCTTGGGATTACCGGCGTTTTTACCCGTTCGCTCGACATTGCGCTTTTGAATGACCAAATTGACATTGCAGTTCACAGTTTAAAAGACGTCCCTACACTTCTTCCTGACGGAATTGAGCTGAAAGCTTTTATGAAACGTGGAAATCATAATGATATTTTGGTTCACAAATCGGACGATATTTTTGAAAAAGAAAAAAGAACCATCGCAACCGGAAGTTTACGCAGAACTTCATTTTGGCTCAATAAATTTCCGCAGGACTCGGTAGTGGATCTTCGGGGAAATGTACAATTGAGAATTCAGAAATTGGTCGATTCTGATTGGGACGGTGCTATTTTCGCTTACGCCGGATTGGACAGAAGTGATATCCTGAATGAATTGAATTCTAAAGGATTAAAATTTATCGTACTTGATTGGATGACTTCCGCACCTTCACAAGGAATCGTAGGCATTACAGCCCGAACGGCATTTGAAATGCCGGCTATTTCCGATGAAAATTCAAAAATAGCTGCTACCATTGAACGCCAGTTTTTAAACATTCTGGAAGGTGGATGTACGGCACCTATCGGCGCTTTTGCAGATGTTTCTGATAAAGTTGTTGATTTCAAAGGTTCGATTTTGTCTTTGAACGGAAAGGAAATGATTTCGATTGAAGAGAGTTTTCCGGTTTCAGATTATCTGAACAAGGGAAAAGAACTGGCTGAAAAATGTCTGGCAAAAGGCGCAGGAGAATTGATCAAAGAAATCAAAAAACAAATTCAAAAGTGAGGAAAATCCTTTTCACAAAAGAATTAAATACAGACAGGCTGAAAGAAATTCTGCCTGAAAATCTGGATTTTGAAATTCTTCCCGCTTTGAAAATTGATATTTATCCGAAAGAAAAATTTCTTTCCAAAATAAATTCAAACACACATAATTACCTGATTTCCAGTCAAAATGCTGTCAAAGCCATTTCTGAATTGGATCTTGAAGGTGATTTTTATGTAGTCGGAGAAAAAACTGCCAAAGTCCTGAAAGCTTCAGGTTTTGAAGTTGTACATTTTGAGAATTACGCTGAAGATTTGGCAGGATTTATTCTAAAAAAAACAAAACCCCAAAGCTGGAATTTCTTTTGTGGAAACCATCGCAGGGAAACACTGTTTGAAAAATTAAGCCCAAAAGGACATTTGCTGAATGAAATCATTTGTTATGATTCCATTCCGAATCCATCACGGATTGATTCAACTCATTTCGATGGTTTTGCATTCTTTAGTCCTTTGGCGGTAAAAACCTTTTTTTCTAATAATACGATTCCCGAAAATTCGGTCATCTTCAGTATTGGAAATACGACAAACGAGGAAATAAAAAAATATACAAATAACGATATCATCACGGCAGAAATTCCGCTTTTGGAAAAAGTGATTGAAAAAATAAATGAACATTATGACACCGAAAAATGATTTATTGCTGAGAGCATTGCGAGGAGAAGAATTGCAAAGACCGCCTGTCTGGATGATGCGACAGGCCGGCCGATATTTGCCGGAATTCATTGCTTTGCGAGATAAATACGATTTTTTCACACGCTGTCAAACACCGGAATTAGCGGCAGAAATAACGGTTCAGCCTATCCGTAGATTTCCATTGGATGCGGCTATTTTGTTTTCTGATATTTTGGTAATTCCGCAGGCAATGGGAATGAATTTCGAAATGAAACATAATGTAGGCCCTTGGCTTGAAAATCCAATCCGAACGCCTGAACAAGTCCGAAACATTCAGGTTCCCGATGTGGAAGAAACTTTGGGGTATGTTTATGAAGCGATTAAGCTCACTAAAAACGAATTGAATAACGAAGTTCCATTGTTTGGATTTGCGGGCTCTCCCTGGACAATTTTGTGCTATGCTGTGGAAGGAAAAGGTTCGAAAGCATTTGACATCGCCAAGAGCTTTTGCTTTCAACATCCGGCTGCTGCCCACGAACTTTTACAAAAAATTACCGATACGACCATTGCATATTTACTCAAAAAGGTGGAACATGGTTGTAATGTGATTCAGGTTTTTGATAGTTGGGGCGGAATGCTTTCACCCAAAGATTATGATGAATTTTCCTGGCCTTACATTGAGCAGATTGTCAATGCTGTAGCGGAAAAAGCACCGGTCATTGTTTTTGCAAAAGGATGCTGGTACGCATTGGAAAAAATGACGCAATCCAAAGCTTCTGCATTGGGTGTAGATTGGACGGTTTCACCAAAAATTGCCCGTGAATTAACCCAAAATAAAATCACATTGCAGGGGAATTTCGATCCGTCAAGATTGCTTTCTCCGCCCGAAACCATTCAGCAAATGGTCAAAGAAATGATTGATGAATTCGGGCCGTCAAAATATATCGCCAACCTAGGACATGGAATTTTACCTACTGTACCGGTTGAAAATGCAAAGGCTTTTATTGAAGCGGTGGTGAATTATAAATAGCCCTTCGACAAGCTCAGGGTGACAAGTATAAATTTATTGGATTTAGATTTATTCCACCAAATGTTCATTTGAAACTTTTAAAATTTTCAAAGTCATTTTGCCGCCGGGCATTTCCCACTCCACTTCGTCGTTTTCAGAGAATCCAATTAAAGCAGTTCCCAAGGGTGCGAAAATGGAAATTTTCTGGACTTTGAGATTTGATTCTTCCGGTAAAACCAATTGAATTTTCATTT
>JAEWHB010000248.1 GCA_023388015.1 Bacteroidota bacterium | reverse complement strand
CGGATGTCCTAAAACCTGGGATTCAAAAATCGCGTCTTGCTGATTCTTCATAATTTTAATTTTTCAAAAACCGAAAGTAAAAATATTTTTCCAATAAAGAAGCCCGTTTTGCAATTAAACGGGCTTTTTCATCTATTTTTTGTTAAATTTCAGTATTCGAAGAAGATTCTGAAATTTTTCGTTTTTCAATCGGCTTGATTATCAATCGGTCATAAATTGTTAAAGCCACTACTGAAAACAATCCAATTGCAACAATAATCATCCAGATTTTGTTTGGTTGATACGTATTCCACAACATTTCGGTCATTTGCCAATGTTCCATTCCTAATTTTTGTTCGGCTAATGCGAAATATTCGTTTTTAGAGAATGGGAAATGAATTTGAGAAATATCTACATTTTTCTGAGAAGCAAATTGCGCAACGGCATTCTTTGTTTCTTCCCAATTTATTTCTTCTGCTTTTAAATTGAATTGGTTTTCAAAATCGGCTAATTTCATTCCAAAAGCATTGGCTCCTTCTTCCACGAATTTTTCTTTCGAAACAATTTCGGGCATCGGAATATTTCGAGTCGTCATTTCTTTTTGCAAAAGTGAAAGTTTGTCTGACCAAGCCTGATACAAATCTCCTGAAATGAAACTCGTCACAAAATAACTTGCCGCAACTGGTAAGAAATAAGTTCCTTGGTACAATCCTTCTTTACCTTTCGGTGTAATCAATGCAATGAAAGAAGAAACCGTTGGACTTGACATCATTTCTCCTACAGCAAAAATCATGGTTCCGATGATTGCGAACCAAACTGTTCCAAAATAAAACGACAAAGCAATTCCAATCGTTGCGATGATTGCTCCACGAATTACGGCTGTTATATGACGCATTTTCGTAACAAAAAATGAAATTACAATTTGAAAGAAAATAATCATCAAAGCATCAATATTGGTAAACCATTCGGGTTTCACTTGTCCTCCTTCCGTTAATAATTTCGCCAATCCTTCTGACATATTTGCATTGATCCAATTGCTTACGATAGATGAATCTACCCAATCATCAATAAAGTTGGGAAGCGTATTGAACAATTGATTGAACATCGTCCAAAATCCGACCATTAACAACAATAAAATTCCTAATCGAACATCTTTCAAAGCTTCAAAAATCCCAAGTAAAGAATCTTTAATCGCTTTAGCAATGGAATCTTTCGGTTTTTCAACTTTTGGTTCTTTGTAAAATAACAAGAGAATAATTAAGTTAATGGTAATGACTACTGCTCCTTGAATGAACATCAATTTCCAACCATATTCTGTTCTCAAATAGGATGACATCGCCGGTCCAACAAACCCACCGATATTCACCATCATATAAAAAATCCCGAAACCAAGCGTACCGGTAGTTTCGTCTGTATTTCTTGCGACAATAGCCGAAGCGACTGGTTTAAAGAATGCAGCACCAACGGCGACCAAAAGGAAAACCATGTACACACTGGAATAGGTTCTCACCTCGCCCATCATATAATACCCCACAATGAGTAAAATATAGGCAATGGTTAAGGAAATTTTGTAACCGATTCTATCTGCGATAACCCCAAAGAAAATGGGTAGTAAATAAAGAATAGCGACTACATTTCCCATGATATTCCCTTTCTGGATGTGGTCAAATCCTAATCCACCTGTTTGCGGATCTGTAGAAGCAACCAAATAAAGTCCAAAAAGTCCGTAAATTCCATACCAAGCCCAACGTTCAAAGAGCTCCATAATGGAAGCAATCCAGAAATTTTTATTCAAAGACCCAATGGTCTGAACAAAAGATTTTTTGTTTTCTGTCATTTCAATTCAAGTGAATTATCGGATTCCGTGCATCATTTTCTTCAACAATGGCGTTAAAAGCAATAAAATTAATGCGGCCGCCCATGGTAAGGCTGCAAATAATCCAAAGAAATGAGCCATGGAATATGTTTCACTGATATGATCGATTAATCCTCCAATTCTTGATCCGATAATGTTTGCGATCGCAGAAGAAGCAAACCATAATCCGAAAATCAAACCAATTAATTTCTTAGGCGATAATTTACTTACATACGATAAACCAACAGGTGACAAACAAAGTTCTCCTGTTGTGTGGAAGAAATAAGCTGCAATCAACCAAATCATACTTACAGATGCCGTTGCGGCTCCTTGTGGAATATCTTTACTTCCATATGCCAACACCACAAATCCAACTCCCAAAAGGAAAAGACCCATAGCAAACTTTACCGGCCCGGAAGGATTCCATACTTTTTCCCAAATCTTACTGAAAAATGCGGCCAAAGTTATGATAAAGAAAGAGTTCAGTATCTGGAACCAAGAAGCGACAACTTCTGTTTCCAAAGCCGTAAATTCTCTGACAATTTTCCAAAGCCCTAAATACCAAATAATTATGAAACTTATCGACGTTGCAATAATAGTTGCCGGATATATCTTAAATAATTTTTTTGCCAAACCAAACAATACTGCCGTTACAATAATCAATGGGAATAACGTCAAGGCGGCGTCCACCCATTTAAATACTACAGCTGCATTTCCATTCAACACTCTTTGGGTATAATCCAATGCAAAAATATTCATTGAACCTCCTGCTTGTTCAAATGACAACCAGAAAAATATACTGAAGAAAATCAAGACGCCAATTACAATCAATCGGTCACGAACTACTTTTGGATTTTCTTCTTCCACTTCTTCCACTTCTGTTTGAGAATTTCCGTCTAATTCAGGTACTTTATCAACTACTTCTCCTTGTACGGCAAGTAATTTCGGGTCTATTCCAATTCGACCAAAATAAGTTCTTGCAAAATAGAACTGAAGCATACCGAAGAACATAAATACTCCTGCCAATCCAAATCCATAATGCCATCCTACTTTCTCACCAATGTATCCACACAACATCATCCCAAGGAAGGCTCCCGCATTAATTCCCATGTAGAAAATCGTATAACCCGCATCTTTTTTGGAAGAGTTATCGGGGTACAACTGCCCCACCATCGTTGAAATATTCGGCTTAAACATACCATTTCCTAAGATCATTAAACCTAATCCTATGAAAAAGAAGTTTTGATCAAATATTTCCAATGCCATGGAAGCGTGACCCAACGTCATCATCAAAGCACCAATCAAAATTGCTTTTCGGTAACCGGTTAATTTATCGGCGATAATACCACCCAAAATCGGAGTTAAATAAACAAATCCGGTGTACCACCCATATAGGTTCATCGCCTCTTGTCTTGTCCATTCCCATCCTCCTTCGGCTAGCGTACTAACTAAGAATATAGTTAAAAGCGCTCGCATACCATAGTAGCTGAATCGCTCCCACATTTCGGTAAAAAACAAGACAAGCAATCCGGCCGGATGCCCCATTACCATTTTATCATCTACACCTTGCTTTTTTAAATGTGAGATTAGTTGTTGATCTCTTTCCATATATATGTCAATTAATTAAAATTTTTAAAGATTGTTCAGGATATAATTAGTCATCAATGTATAAAGTTGAATTCGGGTTTTTCCACCATAAATCCCGTGGTTTTTGTCGGGATAAATCATCATATCAAATTGTTTGTTGGCTTCAATCAGTGCCGAAGCCAGATCCATCGCATTCTGAACATGAACGTTGTCATCGGCTGTTCCGTGAATTAATAAGAATTTATTTTTTTGATCGTCAAATTGTCCGGCATAAGTAATAGGCGAATTCCGGTCGTATCCGTTCGGATTTTCCTGCGGCGTACGCATAAACCTTTCGGTATAAACCGTGTCGTAATAGCGCCAATTGGTAACCGGAGCTACCGCAATCGCCATTTTGAAAACATCGCCTGCTCGGAAAATACAATTGCTCGACATATATCCACCATAACTCCAACCCCAAATCCCGATTCGCGAAGCGTCCACATATTCATAAGTTGCCAATAATCTTGCGGCAGCAATTTGGTCTTCCACTTCCATTTTCCCCAAATCCATATAGGTTTGCTTTTTAAAAGCCACGCCTTTTCCACCGGTTCCGCGCCCATCCACACAAACCACCAAATAGCCTTTCTGCGCCAGCATGAAATACCATTGATCATTCAGATCGTGCCAAGAATTGGTTACTTCCTGCGAACCCGGACCGCTGTATTGATACATCAAAACCGGATATTTTTTCTTGGGATCGAAATCCTTGGGTTTAATCATCCAGGCATTCAAATCGGTTCCGTTAACTTTGAGGCTAAACAGTTCTTTGGTTCCGGCTCCATCGGCCGAAAGTTGAGTTGCCACGCGTGAATTCTCGCGAATGGTTGCCCATTCTTTTTTCTCATTTCCGCTTCGCAAATAATAGGTTGTAGGTTGCTGAATTGATGAATATGAATTGATGAAATATTCAAAAGTTTTGCTGAATTCAGCTGAATTCGTTCCTTTTTTATCGGTCAGAGCCGTTAAATTTTTTCCGTCTAATCCTATTTTATAAACCTGCTTTTCGGTAGAAACTCTTTTCCCGTCAAATGCATTGGATTGGAAATAAATCGTTTTATCTTTGGGATTAAATCCATAAAAATCCGTCAGTTCCCAATCGCCTTTGGTAACTTGATTTTTAAGTTTTCCCGATTTTTCATAATAATAAATATGACGATTTCCATCACGGTCAGAAGCCCAGATAAAACTATTGTCATCCAAAAATTCCAGAATAAAATCGTCTGTATCAATCCATTTCGGATCTGTTTCGGAAAATAATTTATTGATTTTCAGAGAATTAATATCCAATAAATTCACATCGACTTTGTTTTGATGACGATTGGAAGTTAAAACCGAAAGCGTGTTTTTATCGTTTGTGAATTTAATTTTGGGTATGTAATAATTTTCCACCGAAGTAAGGTTTACCGAATTGGTTTTTGCCGATTTCAAATCATAAATATGTAAACTCACTTTTGAATTGTCTTCTCCGGCTTTCGGATATTTGAAACGCATTTCGTGCGGATAAAGACTATGTTCATAAACCGGAATGAAGAATTCACGAACTTC
>JAEWHB010000244.1 GCA_023388015.1 Bacteroidota bacterium | reverse complement strand
AACAAAGTGACTTATTGTTTCTCGACTCAGAATTATGCTTTGCTTTGGGAAGAAAACAAAGACGAAAAATTATTCTATTACGATTATAAAAAGTTCAATGGTCTTGAATTTGCTACGCGAATTGTGGGGCAACCCAAAGATGGCGGAGAATATGTTATCCATTTCTCATCCATTCAGATCAATCCGACGATAGATGATAAGGTTTTTAAGTTTTGAGTTGTGCGTTCTGAGTTTTGAGTTTTGAGTTTTTTCTAACTCATAACCTTTAACTCATAACCCTTAACTTACAACTCAAAACACTTACCGCCTCATTCCGATTTCAATTCCTTTGATTCTCCGGTACAATTCCGTCGCGTAATTATCGGTCATTCCGGAAACAAAGTCTAAAACGCCCAGCATTTTCTGATAATCGGTTCCATCTTCGTACAGAAATTGAGAAGGTATCAGTTTTACCGCTTTCTCTTCCCATTTGCTACGGTTTAATTTCAGAATCGGTTCTGCAAAATGCGAAAGCAATTCGTACATCACATTATAACCCGCATTTTCAATTTCCACTACCGAATGATGATTGTAAATGAATTCAATCGAAAAAGCTTCAATTTCCTTTAAAATCCGGGCGGAATTTTCATTTTTTTCTTTTACACAATCCAGCAAAGGTTTTTCCAGACTTCCGTTGCAAATGGCTTCAAAATTTTCTTCAAAAGCTTCGGCCGCCACCCTAATTAGTTGTCCGATTGATTTTGCACGCAGATAAGAAATCTTTTCGTTTTTGTCAGAAATTTCATTCAATCTTAATTTCACTTTATCAATTCCTTTCGGATCAAAAGAAGCAATCAATTCTTCGAGCAGTTTCACACATTTATCGTGGTCGATGATTCCCAATCTATGCGAATCTTCCAAATCAATGATGTTGTAACAAATATCGTCGGCCGCTTCCACCAGCCAAACAAAAGGATGGCGTTTGTAAATAATCGGATTTTCCGATTCCTGAATCATTTTACTTTCGTCTGCCAGTTTCAGGAAATTCTCCTTTTCGGCCTGAAAGAATCCAAATTTTTTGCGATGAAGAACTTTTTTATTTTTCGCCACTGATTCGCAGGGATATTTGGCAATCGAAACCAGAGTTGCGAAAGTCAGTCCGAATGAAGCTTCGGATTTGCCGGTTTGTTGTTGGGTAAGAATTCGGATGGCGTTGGCATTTCCTTCAAAATGAATAAAATCAGCCCATTCTTTATCGGAAAATTTATTTTTCAAAGAAGATTCATTTCGTTCGAAATAAGAAGCAATCGCATCTTCACCCGAATGCCCAAAAGCCGGATTTCCGATGTCGTGACAAAGACAAGCAGATGAAATCACGTTGTAAAGGCTGTGCCGATAAAACTGACGGGAATCTTTTGTTAATTGATCTTTGAATTTTTTCACAATGAATTCTCCGGCCAGACTTCCCAGCGAACGACCTACTGAAGCTACTTCAAGGGAATGCGTCAGTCGGTTGTGCACAAACACACTTCCGGGCAAAGGAAAAACCTGTGTTTTGTTTTGCAGCCTGCGGAAAGCCGATGAAAAAATAATTCTGTCAAAGTCACGCTGGTATTCGCTTCGGGTATCTTTTGTATGGTTTACGCCCAACCTTTTTGGCGAATAAATCAAGTTTAAATCCGTCATACCGCAAAGATAGTTTTTTGTGATGAAAATCGAATTTCGAATTTCGAGCTTCAAACATCGTTACCTACCAACTTCCACTGGCACCTCCACCACCGAAGCTTCCGCCACCGAATCCACCAAATCCGCCGCCACTTCCACCGAAGCTTCCGCCTCCGCCCCAGGTTGATCCACCGCCCCAGCTTCTGCTTCCGCCACTGGTGAAAATCACATCACCCCAGTTAAATCCGCGTTTCGAACGGTTTCCGCCACCACCACCGCCGCCTTTGCTTGCGATGATGATAAAGATTACTATAACAAACAGGAAGAAAAGGAAAACGAGTATTCCACCTCCATCGCCGGATGAAGATGATTTTGGTTTGGCCTGATATTGTCCGGCTAATTGTTGCTGAATCGCATTGATGGCATTGTCCAGTCCCTGATAATAATTTCCGTTTCGGAATTGAGGAATCATTTCCCGGTCAATGATAAGTTTTTCAACGGTAGGCGGCATTTTGGCCTGAATTCCATAAGCGCCTCTTAAAGTCACTTTCCGGTCTTCATCACTCAGAACAATCACGACTCCGTTATGGGTATCTTTCTGGCCTACGCCCCACTTTTCCCCGATTTCGTTTCCCAATAATTCGATGGGATAACCTTCCAGATTTTTGAAAGTTACAATTACAATCTGAACCGACGTCGAATCGTCATAGGCCACGAGTTTATCTTCCAGCTGGCTTCTTTCAACCGCACTGAGCATATTCCCGAAATCGTGAACGAGTTTCACTTCGGGTTTATAATCCTTTTTGGTTACATCGTAAGGTGTCTGCGCAAGCGAAATTCCTGTGAAAAACAGAAACAGAAAAACTGAAATTCTAACCCCAACTGATTTCATCCGGCAATTCATTTTTATCTTCATCATCATAGGGGAAATGTTTCTGCAGTACAATTCCGGCCATTTCAATTCCTTTTACAAGGCCTTTTGCATATTTTCCTTTTTGGAATTTTCTGATTACGGTATCCTTTATCTCATCCCAAAAATCATCAGAAGTCACCGCATCGATTCCGATGTCACCGATTACCGTAAAGTTGTGGTCTTTGGGTGAAACGTGAAAAAGAACGCCATTGCGGTCTTTTGTTTCACTCATTTTGAGCGAATGAAAAACTGCAGTGGCGATATCAAGGTGATTTCCGTTTGGCTCAGCGTCAATGTGCACACGGATTTCTCCGCTGGTGTTGCGCTCGGCTTCCTGAATCGCCTTAATGATTTTTTCCTCTTCCTTTTCGGATAATGAAAATTCTTTCAATTTATTTTAGTTTGAAAAATCAACAGTCGGAGCTACTTCAGCACCTTCGGCCGCTTTGAAATATCCTTTTTCGTCAAATCCGCCAAAATTGGCAATCATATTATTGGGAACTGTCTGAATATAGTTATTGTACAGCTCTGCTGATTCATTGAATTTCCTTTGTTCAAATCGAACTTCGTCAGCAATGCTTTCTAAACTTGTCTGCAAGGCAAGGAAATTCTGATTGGATTTTAATTCCGGGTAGCGTTCCACCACAACCATCAGTCTGCTCAATGCACTGCTCAATCCATCTTGTGCTTGCTGGAATTGGGCAATATTTTCCGGTGTCAGATTAGTCGGATCAATTGTCGTTTGAGTTGCTTTTGAACGGGCTTCCATGACTTGGGTCAGTGTTTCCTGTTCAAAGTTTTTGGCGCCTTTTACGGTTTCAACCAATTGCGGAATCACATCAGCACGTTTCTGGTAAGCGGTTTCCACATTTCCCCATTGGGCTTTTACTGCATTATCCTTTGGAATGATATTGTTATAAATCCCTACGCCCCAAAGCACAACGATTACAACCAAAGCCAGTAACCCAACAATTCCTCCGATTAAACATCCTTTTTTCATATAGTTTTAGTTTTTTTTGTTAATAATGGTTAGATGCAATGCACAAGGCATTTTATAGTTTTCAGTTTAAATTATAATTGTAAATGTAATTATTTTTTGGTTTTTCTGATGAATTCTTTGAAACGGATTATCAGGAAA
>JAEWHB010000177.1 GCA_023388015.1 Bacteroidota bacterium | reverse complement strand
TGTAAACATTCTGCAAAGTTTCCAATTCATTTTTTCCGTTTGGAATAGATGCGGCGATTTCTTTTCCTACAGATTGACTGCGGTTGGCCACATAGTTATTTTCCATTTCTTTGTTTAACTCTTTCCAATTGGACAACACATTTTCATAGGTGCTGGAAGAGCCATCAAAACCGCTGCTTTTCATATATCCGCGCAATTGAAAAACGATTCTTTCGGCCATATCTTCTTTGTTGTAAACAAATTCCAATGCGTTGAAACTTGGGATATTGGTCAGTTTCCAAGTATCGAGATCTTTTTTTCCTCTGGAATATTGGACAATTTTTTCTCCGATCATCAGAGATGTATAGTCGAGTCGCATTTCGTTTTTGATTTCAAACTGGCTGTAAATGGTAGGATATTCATGCTGAAATTGCCAGGCTTCAAATAAACCGAGATCCTGATTAATGAAATTATATTCAAATTCTATAATGGAACCCACTTTCAAGTTTGGAAAAGTAAACTTTCTGGCATTATAATATTCGTTGACCGTAACATCAAAAATTGAATTCCTATCTACGGCATACGTAACAGGTTTCCCATTTTCAATGTTGATAGTCTGCGCTTTGAAACTTCCGAAACTCTCTCTTCCTCTGAAATTATAATACAATAATTCCTGATTGGCCGCCTCAATTCCTTGTTCATTCAGGATTTTAATTCTTCTGAAAATACGTGTCTGCACTGAACCCGAAATTACAGATTTACCCTCTTCAAAAAGAACAACGGCGGGCGCATCTTTTTCAAAAGATACTTCTTTGTAATCGATTTCGGCTTGAGATACATCGCCCCATTTGGTTTTGGGATTGAGTTGTGCAGTGACTGAATAGGTAATAAAAAGAATAAATAAAAGGAGGTAAGTTTTCATTTCAATTATTTGATAAAAGATTTTAGTTTTTGTTTGGCTTTTAATTTCCGATGGTAGCGGGTTTGAAAGTCAGATGTGAAATCCCAGAGCAACTTGAATAATTTTTCAAAATCTTCACCCGAAACTTTGGCATATTCATCCGCCATAATTTCCACCATTTCCTGTTTGGGTGTCAGACGTGACAAATTTTTCATGCGAAGTTCGGTATCCATAGATTCGTGAAAGTTCATCCGATTCAAATCTACGAGATAAAATTCATATTGGTTATCAGCGGTTTTTTTAATCAGCGTATTCCCGGGCGAATGGTCTTTGAATTCAATTCCTTCTTGATGAATTTTATAACAGAACCGCGTAAAATTTCGTAAAATCAACTCTTCTTCGGGGAAATCCTTGATTTCTACCAATTCGCGAAAAGTAAGGTCGTAATCCTGATGAATGCTGGCATAATAACTTTTTTGCAAGCCAAATGCACTAAAATTTTCCTGAAAAGCAACGGGCATTGGCGTGCCAATTCCTTTTTGTAGGAGAATGTTGGCAAACTGAAAAGACCGTCGTGCTTTGGATTTACGGAAATATTTGTAAACAAACTGGTTCAGTTTATTCGGAATTTTAAAAGACTTCACATTGATGGTCTGACCACCGATTTCAAATAATTTGATGTGGTTTCTTTCGCCTACAATAAAATCGGTCCCGGAATGTTCAAATTGCTGGAAGACAGTTTGGATTTCTTGTTGGTGGGATTGGAATGCTGGATTTACTTCAAAAATCATTTAGTAGATTTTGGCAAAAATAAGGATAGTATTTTAGTCGGTAAAACATATATTTGAATAAATATCTTAAAATCAGATGAAGAAAGTTTTTTTGGAATCACACAATGTGAAAAACCTGGCGTCGGGTTTTGGAATTTTTAATTATGAATTGATTAAAGCCTTTGCAAAAATAAATCCTTCTGACCTGGAACTTACTTTAAATCTGAAAAAAATTGCTCCTTTCAGAAATGAATTTGGAGATAAATTCTCTTATAAGCAATATGTTGACTTTCAGCGCCATGCTGTGTTTCGCATCAGGAGAAAATATGATGTATGGCATTGTCTGAATCAGAACATCAGGGTAGAACCCCTGCAAAAACCAGGAAAATACATACTGACAGTTCACGATGTTAATTTTGCCGAAGATGAACAAACCAAAAAAAATATTCAACGATCGGTACGATTTCGGGAGAAACTCAAACGAGCCGATATGATCACTTATATTTCTGAATACGCAAAAGCGCAAACCTATAGAAATTTTGAGGTGCCGGCTGTGGAAGACCGTATTATTTACAACGGAAATCCGATCACAACCTTTTTGGATACGGCTGATTATATTTCCGAAGTGCCGGTTGATAAACCGTTTTTTTATTCGATCGGGGATTTCCTGGAAAAGAAAAACTTTGAATCTTTGGTCAGGATGATGAAAGAAATCACTGACTATAATCTGATTATTTCCGGTTCTAACCAAAAAGCTTATGGCGATAAAATCCGCTCGTTAATAAGTGAATTTAAACTTGAAAATCGAGTTTTTCTGACAGGCCGTGTGAGCGAAGAAGGGAAACAGTTTTATCTTAAAAATTGCACTGCTTTTTTCTTTCCTTCGATTGGAGAAGGATTTGGACTGCCGCCGATAGAGGCGATGCGGTTCGGGAAACCTGTTTTTCTTTCAAATCTTGCATCTTTGCCCGAAATTGGGGGAAATGCTGCATTTTATTGGGAGAATTTTGAGCCCGATTATATGAAAGAATTTTTGTTTGATAAACTCAATGATTTTGAACAAAACACCGAAATTTACATTCCCAAAATAAAGGAAAGAGCCGCGTTTTTTAATTGGGATGATGCCGCAAAAGCTTATCTGGAATGTTACCGAAACTAAAAATAAAAAGATGGATGCGATTGAATTGTTGAAAAATAATGGAACTGTTTTATATCCGACCGACACAACTTTCGGAATCGGATGTGATGCTAAAAATGTGGAAGCAATCCGCAAAATATTTAAGATAAAAAACCGTCCCGATTCCAAATCGCTGATTATTTTGGTGGATTCCAACCGACGACTTCAGGAAATAGTGGACGTTCCAGAACTGGCTTGGGACATCATGGATTTGTCAGAAAAACCGGTCACGATTATTTATGATAACCCTCGAAATCTTCCAAAAGAATTGATTGCAGATGACAACACTGTAGCCATACGACTAACGCATGATTTATTTTGTAAAAAACTGATTTCCAGATTGAATTCGCCTTTGGTATCCACTTCTGCCAACATTTCGGGAGAAACAACGCCCAATAGTTTTGCTGAGATTTCCGATCAAATAAAAGAAGAAGTTGATTATATTTTTCCGGAATCTGAAAATTTTATTCCTAAATTTTCGGGATCATCTATCATTAAATTATCAACGGATGGCCAAGTGAAGGTCATAAGGGAATGAATGTGAAACGGCAAAATCAAATGCTATAATTTGAACCAAACAAAGAAAAATCTCTACAGCTTTTTGGGTTTAGTAATTTTTGCGTTGCTAATCAGATTTCCGTATTTCCATACCTATGTGCTGAATTGGGACGAAAGTACTTTCATTTTGATGGGGAATGCATGGCATGAAGGTGTTTTTCCTTTCACTGAACTTTGGGATTTGAAACAACCTTTACTTTTTGGTTTTTTCAAAGCCGTAATTTCGGTTTTTGGCAAAAGCATTTTTATGATTCGACTTGTAGGAGCTCTTATCATAGCGGTTTCAGGATTTTTTGTGTATTTGATTGGTAAAAAGATTTCAAATGAAAAGGTTGGCTTTTTTTCTGGTATTTTACTGATTTTCGCATCGTCATTAAACGGCAGTTTTCAGTCAGTTATGTCTGAGCATATCGCTGTCTTTTTTCTGATGCCGGGTATTTACGTTTTATTATCTGCACCCAATAGAAGAGTTTATTTTTTACTTGGCGGAATTTTTATTGGATTGAGCTGTTTGGTACGTTTAAATATGGCTTTTGTAGCACTGTCATTAGGAGTGTTTTTCACACTGCAACCTCATAAATTTTTGAAAAACATGGGAAATAATTTTTTGTTTTCCATAGGTTTCGGACTTACATTTTTAGTTTCTTTCCTAAATTTTCATTTAAATGGATATGGAGATTTATGGTTGAAAAATGTGATCATAGCACCTTTTAAGTACGCCAATAGTCAGGAAATAAATAATTTATCAATAAAAAATCATCTGATTCTAATTTTGATGATTGGGATATTGATAGCAGGATTTTATTATTTAATTCGAATTAAAATTCTCAAACTAAAATTTGAATTTAAATGGATGATATTAATTCTGGCAGCATTGGGCATTGAACTTTCATTTTTGAAATCGGGCAATCTTTTTATGCATTATGTATTACAGATATTACCCTTTCTTTCGATTTTCGCTGTTTATCTGATTGATAAGTATTTAGAAAAATTTCATACTAAATACATTACCAAATTTTATGGATTGATGTTATTCGGCTTGATTTGCGTAGTGATTTTTAAAATGCTTGCACAAGATTGGGAACAAAAGAAAAAGGAAAATTTCGCAGTAGAACAAATTGCTGATTATTTAAATCAAAATCTTGAATCTAATGACAAGATTTATCTTACGACTTATCATTTAATCTATTGGTTCACAGATAAAAAACCTTTATCTCAAGCGACTACTCATCCGTCTAATTTAACCAAAACCTATTTGTTTCCATTTATGGATGAAGCAGGAGTTTCCTCGGCTGATAAACTGAAAAATGTGTTGGAGCAAGCACCCCGATATATTTTGGCTCAAGAAAAAACATGGTATTTTGATGAAGCATTACAATATCAATTTGATCAGGAAGTGAATGAAAATTATCGCCTGGTTATGAAATCAGAAATTGGAAAATTATATGAACGTTTGGGGCAATAATGAGGATTTGTGGAAAAAAGAACATAGTTTATTTGGGTAGAATGGACGATAATTTACCTTTGCAATATGAATCTGAATAGGGCACTGAAGCATAAGATTTTTGAGATAATAAGGGAATCTGCCACAGAATTGGGACAGGAAACCTACGTGGTGGGCGGTTTCGTGCGAGATTATTTGTTGGAAAGGGACAATAAAAAGGACATTGATTTCGTGACGGTAGGAAGTGGAATTGAATTGGCGCAAAAAGTTCATCTGAAATTGAATAATCCTTCCAAACTTACCGTTTTCAAAAGATTTGGAACGGCTAATTTTAACTGGGATGGCGTTGAAATCGAATTTGTAGGCGCGCGAAGAGAAAGTTATTCAGAAGACAGTCGCAAACCTTTTGTGGAAGATGGTTCGCTGGAAGATGATCAGAAACGTCGCGATTTTACCATCAATGCGCTCGCTATTTCTTTGAACGAAGAAAATTATGGCGAATTGATGGATCCTTTTGATGGTCGGGGAGATTTGGAACGCAAATTAATTAAAACCCCATTGGATCCCGACGTTACTTATTCTGATGATCCTTTGCGTATGATGCGTGCCATTCGTTTTGCTGCCCAATTGAAATTTGAAATTGAAGAAAATTCGCTTCATTCAATTAGTAAAAATGCTTCGCGAATTGAAATTGTTTCAAAAGAACGGGTAATGGACGAATTTCAAAAAATCATGATGACCGATAAACCTTCGGTGGGATTGAAATTGCTGGATGATGCCGGTTTGATGAAATTTATACTTCCTGAATTGGTCGCTCTGAAAGGAATTGAAGAAATGGAAGGTCAAACCCATAAAGATAATTTTTACCATACGCTGGAAGTAGTGGATAATATTTCGCCCAATACCGATAATATATGGCTTCGTTGGGCGGCTTTGTTGCACGACATTGGGAAAGCACCAACCAAACGTTACGATAAAAAAAATGGCTGGACTTTTCATTCGCACGAATTTGTAGGTTCCAAAATGGTATATAAATTGTTCAAAAGACAGAAGATGCCGCTTGGAAATCCGGTGAAATACGTTCAAAAAATCGTAAAGTTGAGTTCCCGACCTATTTCTCTGATAGATGAAAATGTTTCTGATTCAGCATTGCGCAGGTTGCTTTTTGAGGCGGGTGAAGATTTTGATGATCTCATAACGCTTTGTAAAGCAGATATTACCACCAAAAATGAGAAAAAGCAACGACGTTTTAAAGAGAATTTTTCTTTGGTGGAACAAAAAATTAAGGAAGTTGAGGAACGAGATCAGGTGAGAAATTTTCAGCCTCCGGTTTCCGGAGAGGAAATTATGGAAGCGTTTGGTATACAGCCTTGTAAGGAAGTTGGTATTATTAAATCGGCCATAAAAGAAGCTATTTTGGAAGGAGAAATTGAAAATAATTATGATTCTGCCAGAAAGTATATGATTGAATTGGGAAAAAAATTATATTTGAAACCAAAATTAAAGAACAGTGA
>JAEWHB010000173.1 GCA_023388015.1 Bacteroidota bacterium | reverse complement strand
ATGTGGAACAAACCTCCAAACGTTCGGAGCGTGAACGAATGGCCGATGTCAATAAAATTACCGGGGAATTTACCGGTGCCTATGCCATTCATCCGCTGACCGGAAAGGAAATCCCGATTTGGATTGGAGATTATGTCCTTTCCGGATATGGAACGGGAGCTGTGATGGCGGTTCCGGCGGGTGATGAGCGCGATTATAAATTTGCCAAACATTTCGGATTGCCCATTCCGGAAATCTTTAAAGACAAGGATATTTCGGAAGGTGCTTTTGTGGAAAAAGAAGGATTTGAACTTCAGAATTCAGAGGTTCTGAATGGTTTGGGGTATCAGGAAGCGACCGACAAAATCATTAAAATTTTGGAAGAAAACGGTTTTGGAAAAGGCAAAGTTAACTATCGTTTGCGTGATGCGGTTTTTTCTCGTCAACGTTATTGGGGCGAACCCGTTCCGGCTTATTACAAAGACGGCGTTCCGTATATGATTGAAGAAAAACATTTGCCGTTGGTTTTGCCGGAAGTGGACGAATACCTGCCAACCGAAACCGGCGAACCGCCTTTGGGACGAGCTAAAAATTGGGCTTGGGATACTTCCAAAAATGAAATTACAAGCATTGATAAAATTGACGGAGAAACTATTTTTCCATTGGAGTTGAATACCATGCCGGGCTGGGCGGGAAGTTCTTGGTATTTCCTTCGTTATATGGATGCGAAAAATGAAGAAGAATTTGCCTCCAAAGAAGCGATGGGCTATTGGCAAAATGTGGATTTGTACATGGGTGGAAGCGAACACGCGACCGGACATTTGCTGTATGCACGTTTCTGGCAGAAATTTATGTTTGACAGAGGTTTGGTTCCCACCGATGAATTCGCCAAAAAACTCATCAATCAAGGAATGATTTTGGGGATGAGTGCGTTTGTTTATAGAATAGGTGGGAATTATACACAGGAACGAATTAACAAAAAACCAGAGTATGAGAACCTGATTGAACCTCATGATATTTTTATTTCTTTAAAGTATAAAAATTCAATTGAGAATTATATGTCAGAATACTGGGATCGAAAGTTAAATAGTAAAACGACTTTTAATTTAGATAAACCTAATTCAGTTCAATTTTTAGAAGAATTTTATTTTAAGAGATTAAAAGAATTAAATCCCTCATCAAATCAACTAAATTTTGGAATAGATAATTTAGAAATAGGGTATCAAAAAATCCATGTCGATGTAAACCTTTTGAAAGACGGTGACGAATTAGACATTGAAAAATTCAAAGCCTGGCGTGAGGAATATGCCGATGCAGAATTTATTTATGAAGAAGACGGGACTTTTCTCACTTCACGCGAAGTAGAAAAAATGTCCAAATCCAAATACAACGTCGTGAATCCCGACGATATCTGTGAACAATACGGCGCTGATACACTTCGTCTCTACGAAATGTTTTTAGGTCCGATCGAACAAGCTAAACCCTGGAATACACAAGGTTTGAGCGGGGTGTATTCTTTCTTGAAAAAATTTTGGAAACTATATCACAACGGAGAAGAGGGGGCCTTTTTTGTTTCGGATGAAGAGCCCACCAAAGCGGAAATGAAAGCTTTGCATCAAACCATCAGAAAAGTGGATGAAGACGTGAATAATTTTTCATTCAATACTTCGGTTTCCAATTTTATGATTGCGGTGAATGAATTGTCCAAATTGAATTCCAACAAACGCGAGGTTTTGGAGCCTTTGGCGATTTTGATTTCGCCTTATGCGCCGCATATTGCCGAAGAATTATGGCAAAAATTAGGTCATAATGAAAGTATTTCCTTTGCGGAATTTCCTGAATTCGATGCGAAATGGTTAGAGGAAGACGCCAAGGAATATCCGGTTTCATTCAACGGAAAAATGCGTTTCAAACTGGAATTGCCAATGGATTTGAGCAAAGAAGAAATTCAGGAAGCAGTGATGGCAGATGAGCGCACAATCAAACAATTGGACGGAAGAACGCCGAAAAATGTAATCATCGTTCCGGGGAAAATCATCAATATTGTAGGATAAATTTAAAAGATAGAAAATGAGCAATACTAATATTTCAACCAAATCACTGGGAATGGGATTTCTGTGGTTTTCACTTTTGGCGGTATTCGTCATCCTTGCCTTGATGTTCGGACTACCGAAATACAACGTTTGGCAACAGGAAATGGCCGGAAAAGCGGAAATGGCCAAAGCGGAACAAAACCGTAAAATTTTGGTGGAAGAAGCCAAAGCCCGTTTGGAAGCAGAAAAACTAAATGCGCAGGCAGAAATCGAGCGTGCACGTGGGATGGCCGAAGCCATGCGAGTGGAAAACGGAACTTTGAATGAAACCTATAATCAGTATTTGTTCATCAGAACTTTAGAAAAAATCGCTGACAAAGGAAGTTTGCCTCAAATCATTTATGTGCCTTCGGAAGGAATGGTTCCGGTGATGGATTTGAACAAAGAAAAGTAGCAAACTTATTGAGAATCAACAGAAAAGATAAATTCTATTAAAATTCCTGCTAAAGGCTTGACAATATGGATTAAATTTTGTTAAATTTAGTTTGTAAACAGAGCTTGTTATGGAAGCAGCAGAACTAATCCAAAAAGAAGAGGTTATAAACTATCACTTCTTGTCAGTCGATAAAAATGAAAGCAATATTACCAGAGATAAACTGGAAAGAGCATTGCGTTTGGGTAATGAATTCAAATCAAAAACGGTTATTTCGTTTTTGACCAATG
>JAEWHB010000231.1 GCA_023388015.1 Bacteroidota bacterium | reverse complement strand
TTTGTCCGTCTTTCCAGGCAGGTCCCCCGATTACGAGTTCCATGATGGTCGCATAACCTTTTTTGTCCTGAAGTCGGGCACCGATTCCTTCTAATTGTCCGGAAATATTTACATCGAAATCATCTTTGTCATCGGGAGAGAAATAACTAGTATGCGGATCGTATTTTTCGGTAAATGAATTAATATAATGCGTTAAATAACGATCTTTTTTAAGTTGTGCCTGTCTTCTGAAGAAATCGGCAATGGTCTCTGAAACCGTTTCTCTTGCTTCTTTTTCAAGCTCAGCAAAAGGTTTATCCATTTTGGTTGAATCTTGCTGTAAACGCAAAACTTCTGTCAAAGTGTTGTATTTCAGGTATTTTCTCCAAATGTCTTTGGCTTCTGCCTTTGATTTTGCATACTGAACTGCACCGTCACCAATTGGGAATTCTTCATCTTTAGAGAAGTCAAAAGGTTGTTTAAGAATTTCTTCTGAATATTTTTGAGCTTCTTTGTATCGTTGAAACAGGGTGTCAATGGTTGCATGGAAAAATTTCAGATCCTGATTGTTGAAATAATCATCCAGATTGTGAAAATCCTTTTTGAATTCCTCATAATCTGACTGAAGCAAATACCTTTTGTTGGGATCTATTTTTTCGAAATACATATTGAAAACATCTTCAGAAAAACTGTCATTGATTATCTGCGGTCTGTAATGCATATAAGTCAGTGTGTTCCGTATGTTTTTAATAATGGTTTTAATTTTTGAATCGTCAGTTTGATTTCCCGGCGTGCAAAAGCAAAAAGCCAGGAAACACATAGAAAGAAACGACAACAGCACAAATGTTTTTTTCATCAGCATATAAAAATCCTTGTTAGGTAATGTTTAAATTTAGAAACAAAATTAGAGCCAAAAAATAGTTTGATTAAATTTGGACAATAAACATTCAAATATAAATGAAATCTAAGGAAAAACCATTGATTCTGGTTACAAATGATGACGGAATTACAGCGCCCGGAGTTCGTGCGCTGATAAAGATGATGAACGAAATAGGCGAAGTATATGTAGTAGCGCCCGACAGTCCTCAAAGCGGTATGGGACATGCCATTACAATTAATTCTACTTTGTTTTGCGAAAAAATAATAATAGACGAAGGCCCGCAGTCCGATCGGGAATGGGCATGTTCAGGTACGCCGGTTGATTGTGTTAAGCTTGCGATTACAAGGATTCTTCCCAGAAAACCGGATTTATGTGTGTCTGGAATCAACCACGGAGCCAATTCTTCAATCAATGTCATTTATTCGGGAACTATGTCCGCGGCAGTGGAAGCAGGTATTGAAGGGATTCCTGCCATAGGTTTTTCACTTTGCGATTTTTCTTACAGTGCCGATTTTTTTGCGGCCGAGGATTATATTAAAAAAATCGTGATGGAATCCATTGATAAAGAAATGCCAAAGGGAATGGTTTTAAATGTAAATATTCCAAAACTGCCGAAATCAAAACTCAAAGGAATCAAAGTTTGCCGCCAGGCCAAAGCTGTTTGGGTGGAAGATTATGACGAGAGAAAAGATCCGCGCGGAAGAACTTATTACTGGCTGACAGGTAAATTTGAAAATCTTGACAAAGGGGAAGATACAGATGAGCGTGCTTTGGAAGAAGGATTTATTTCGGTGGTGCCGATTCAATATGATATGACTGCGCACCATTTCATTGCAGAAATGAATCACTGGGATTTGTAATTAATTATACAAAAGGGAAAAACCTCTCGGATTTTCCCTTTCCTGCAAATAAAAAAAGTTTATAATTGTCCCATTCTTGGGAACCAAACCGTACACATGATTCCTTCGCTCGCTTTCGAAGGATGTGCACAAGTTATGGTTTGAAATTTTGAACATTTAAGACAATCATCATCACGATGCAAAACAGGCTTGAAAGTATAGGCCTCACAAACTTGATTTTCGCTTACAACAATTTCCTGAACAGCGCAAACTTGTCCATTTATAAAATGCTCACAGTTTCCGCAACATTGGGCTAATCTGACTTTCATAACTTCTGATTTTTGGTTATGAATCAAAATTAAGCCGAAATTTAAAAAGAATTATTTTAAATAGCTGATTTGCAGTTATTTGTATTTAGATTAAGTTAAAATCGAAATAAAAAAAGCCGGACAATTAAAAGTCCGGCCATAAAAATTGTTTTAAAAATCTTAGGAAAAGGAATCGGCATAGCTGGGATCCAATTCAAATGTTTCCATAAATTTTGTGGTATAATTTCCTTTGATAAATTCAGGATCATCCATCAATTGTCTGTGGAAAGGAACAGTCGTTTTGATTCCTTCGATGTAGAATTCATCAAGTGCGCGTTTCATTTTGGCCAATGATTCTTCGCGTGACTGAGAAGTTACGATCAGTTTTGCAATCATGGAATCATAATAGGGCGGAATCTGATAACCGGCATAAACGTGCGTGTCCACCCGAACTCCATGTCCGCCCGGAATGTTGATATTGGTAATCATTCCCGGTGATGGACGGAATCCGTTGTAGGGATCTTCTGCATTGATCCGGCATTCGATGGAATGTAATTTCGGGAAATAATTTTTCCCGGAAATCGGTTGTCCGGCTGCCAATAAAATTTGCTCCTTAATTAAATCATAATCAATGACTTGCTCTGTAATTGGATGTTCGACCTGGATACGGGTATTCATTTCCATGAAATAAAAATCACCGTTTTTATCCACTAGGAATTCGATGGTTCCGACACCTTCGTATCCGATGAATTCTGCTGCGCGAACGGCTGCATCACCCATTTTCTCCCGTAATTCAGTGGTCATGAAAGGCGAAGGCGTTTCTTCTACCAATTTTTGGTGACGTCGCTGAACTGAGCAGTCTCTTTCTGACAAATGACAAGCTCTTCCTGTGGAATCACCTGCAATCTGAATTTCGATGTGTCGAGGCTCTTCGATGAGCTTTTCCATGTACATTCCACCGTTTCCAAAAGCAGCGGTTGCTTCCTGAACGGCAGATTCCCAATGTTTCTCCAAGTCTTTTTCGCTCCAAACTGCGCGCATACCTTTACCTCCGCCACCTGCTGTGGCTTTGATCATCACAGGATACCCGATTTTTTTGGCGATTTTTTTGGCTTCTGCATAGTCTTTCAGAATTCCTTCTGAACCGGGAACAACCGGAACTCCTGCTTCGATCATCGTGGCTTTTGCCGTGGCTTTGTCACCCATTTTGTCAATGTGTTCAGGCGATGCCCCGATGAATTTAATTCCGTTGTCTTTACAGGTTTTGGAAAATTTAGCGTTTTCGGAAAGGAAACCATATCCGGGATGAATCGCGTCTGCATCGGTGATTTCGGCTGCCGCTATGATATTTGCCATTTTCAGATAGGATTCTGAACTGGCAGCTGGGCCGATGCAAACTGCTTCGTCTGCAAACCTTACATGAAGGCTGTCACGATCGGCAGTCGAATAAACTGCAACGGTTTTAATTCCCATTTCTTTGGCGGTTCGGATCACGCGCATTGCAATTTCTCCCCGGTTGGCAATTAATATTTTTTTAAACATCGTTTTTAAATTATGAATTGATAATTATTTATGAATTAAGTAAATCGGAATCTGAAAAATCAGGTTCTTCATTTAAAATTCATAATTTATTAAGATGGGTCAACCAAAAACAAAGGTTGGTCGTATTCAATCGGCGATGCATCATCTACCAAAATTTTCACGATTTTACCGGAAACTTCTGATTCGATTTCATTGAATAATTTCATAGCTTCTACAATACAAAGTACGGAACCGACAGAAACATTGTCTCCCACAGAAACGAATGGATCTTTGCCTGGGCCTGAAGCACGATAGAAAGTTCCGATCATCGGAGATTTAACGGTAAGGTATTTTGAATTGTCTTCTTCGGCAGTTGGTTTATCGGCAGACGGAGCGGCCGGTGCAACAGGAGCGGCTTGTTGAGCCACAGGCATCTGAGCAGGCATCACTTGCTGTGGTGCAAAGCTAACGGTTTGTCCGCCAATGTTTTTGATTTTTATTTCAAAATCTTTTAATTTCAGATTAACTTCTGCAACCTCTGATTTGGAAACGAATTTAATCAGATTTTGTATTTCTTTAATATCCATAATGTGTAGAATTTATTTAAAAATATGGGTAGTGAACTTCAAATGTATAAAAAAATTGAAAAAGCTGCTTCTAATATTTTTAGAAACAGCTTTTAGTTTGTCAGGGAATCCGAATTATTCTGCTTCTTCTTCCTGTACTTTTTCCATTACCACTTTACCTCTGTAGTACATTTTGCCGTCTAGCCAATATGCACGGTGGTAAAGATGTGACTCTCCGGTTGCTTTGTCAACCGCAATTTGAGGAGCCTCAATTTTGTAATGCGTTCTGCGTTTATCTCTTCTTGTTGTCGATTGACGTCTCTTAGGATGTGCCATAACTTATGTTATTTTCAGTTATTATTATTTTTTAATTGTTTCAGTTTTTCCCAACGCGGGTCAATTTCTTCTTCGTTTGAACTTTCCTGCTCTGTTTCTTCTTCCTCCTGCAAACTGTATTCATCAAGTAAATCCAGCATTTCTGAATGGCTTTTTCCACTCAGGACATCGGGATGAATTCGTTTGACCGGAACGGCAAGCAAGGTCATTTCGTAAATCATTTGTGCAATGTTTACAGAATGTTCGCCATGCGGAATTACCCAGACTTCATCATCGGAATTGTCAAATTCTTCCCCAAACTTTACGATGAGTGATGAATTTCCATCTAATTCCTGCCGATAAGGCTCATTGGTCAGGTCGCAATTCAGCTCCACAGTGCCGGACAATTTAAAATCCAACTCTAGAAAATTATTTTTTTTATCTAGAATCAGGTTAATTTTTAAATCGGGACTATGAAAATCCTGCTCAAATTCAAACAAATCAAAGAACGACTGAGTAATCTTGAACTCAAAGTCATGCTGCCCCAAACTCAAACCTGCAAAGGAAACATTATAAAACCTGAACTTCTCCATAACTCAAACGGGTGGCAAAGATAATACATCTTGCTGAAAAACAAGAAGGTTTTGATTAAATTTTATTGACCGGGATATTTATCCGGATTTTGAGATGTGTGGAAAACGGAATG
>JAEWHB010000226.1 GCA_023388015.1 Bacteroidota bacterium | reverse complement strand
AAAAAAATTCTACCAAATCAATCATCTTACGCTGAAAAACACTTTGATTTGTCCGGCGGCCAACAAAGTCGTGGAAGAAATGATGAAGACTTTTAAATAAAGTCAAATTAATTTTTACATTTGATTCAATCTTAAGTTATCACATGAAATTAAAATTTATACTGCTTGCAATGATTGCAGGCCTGTTTCCGGGTTTGGCTCAAAACTGGGAACAATTGAACATTCCCGAATCTCCATCACGCTATGATGATGTGTTTTTCTTAAATGAGAACCTTGGCTGGGCAGCTGACGGTGCCGGATCTGCCGTTTACAAAACCATAGATGGTGGTAATACTTGGATGCAACAATCCTATAATAATGGTGAATATCTCCGGAACATTGAATTCCTGAACGAAGACATCGGGTTTTTAGGAGCCCTTTCCGAAACCTTATACCGTACCACAGACGGTGGTGAAACCTGGGAAATAGTTTGGGATTTACAGGGAGCTATTCCGGCAATTTGTGGGTTGGACACAGTTGGAGATTCCACGGTGTATGGTTGTGGTGCTTATTTTGAACCCGCCTATGTCATTAAGTCTACTGATAGTGGTGAAACTTGGGAAGTTATTGATATGAGTGCCTATGCAAGTTCGTTGGTAGAAGTTTTATTTGTAGATGAACTATTGGGTTATGCTTCAGGAGGCAGCAATACAGGTGGAATTGTTTTAAAAACAACTGATGGCGGACAAAGCTGGACTGAAATATATAATTCGGGAAGGCCAGGCGAACAAGTTTGGAAGATGCAGATTCTTTATTCTAATCCAAATGTCATGTTTGGCGCGGTTCAGTCATTCGATCCATTCAACGGAAAGCTCATCAAATCTGTCAATAACGGACAGAACTGGCAAGAATTTGAAGTACCCGATCCCTTTATTCAAGGTGTTGGTTTTATTACCGAAAATCATGGTTGGATGGGTGGACACAACAGCGGATTTCTTGAAACCACAGATGGCGGACAAACCTGGAACAACACCGGATTGGGCTGGAGCCTAAACCGTTTTCAGATTTTTGATCAGAATCTGGTTTATTGCTCAGGAAGAAGTATTTATAAATATACAGATAATCTTTCTGTGAATGATATGGATTCAGATCGGCCAGAAGATATGGCCATCGTAGTTGCGCCCAATCCGGTTGAAGATGTTTTGAATATTTCGGTGGATTATCAGCGTTCAGACCACATGGTTATTACTTTGTTTGATGAAAGCGGAAAACTCATCCAACAATTACTTCGTGTAACCATTGATTCCAAAGGAAAAAGAACTTATCAGTTTGCTTTCCCGCAAAAACCCGGTATTTATTATCTGCTTTTCCATTATGATTTGGGTTATCAATCTAAAAAGATTATCAAAAAATAAATTATATTGAATAATTAAAAAAACCTCAGAATCTTGAAATTCTGAGGTTTTTCCATTTGATAATTTATATGAGGATAATCTGTTTAAAATCCAAGGTTCAGTCCGAATTGAAGCATTTTGCGGTCGTCAAAAGTTCCTTTGTTGAAATAAGGACTGAATTCCTGTCGTACAAAGAAATTCCAATTGTAAATGCTCAACGTGAACTGTCCGCCGTAGGCGAAATTATTCAGTTCATAATTGGTTTTTTTGTCGCGATAATCTATGTCATTTCCTTTCACAATATGATTGGTTGAGATTCGGAATCCTCCGTAAACATTGGCTGTAAAACCGATTCCCTTTCCGGGGTCGCGATAAATTTCATCGTTTTTGGTTTTCAATCCGGCCGTGCTGTATTTAATTCCGAGCGGAATCATAATGTAAGTTGCTCTCAGTTTGCTTTTGTCGAGATGATGCTCGTATTGATGTAAATCCACTTGCCCATCCAAATTTCGGGTTACGAAATAATTATCGTCAAACCGCAAAGTTCGCCAAGATAAATAAGCTCCAGTGAGAAATACAAAGGGACTTGTTTTCTTGAACTGTCGATGGTATAAAAACCCGAAGTCAATGCCGCTTGAAAACCCCAAATGATCGTTCAGTTTTTGGTTTTCGCCGTCTCCGAGATGAATCATACCATAAGATAAATAGCCGGAAATATAATTCTGAGGTTTATATTGCCATTGTTCGACTTTTGAATTTTGCTCCTCTTTGAGTTTTTCCACATCGGTATTCATAATCGAATATTGAACTTGTTGTTTGATCAATTCATCCAAATCAAATTTTAAATCTTCAATACCTGAATTGATGCGTTCCGAAAAGCGAAGCGCAATATCGGCCTTCAGATTTCCGGCCAGGGAATCGGAAATGTTTCCTTGTGACAAATCTTCATCCACTTTGGAAATTTCGGTTTCCATAGCGAGTTTTTCACGGATTACGATTTCTCTGATTTCGATGGCGTATTGTTCCATTTTTTCACGCGCAGCCGGGCTTACCCTTTCGTCTGTCTGTGAGTTTTCGTTGAAATCGAATTTAATTTTTTGTGCATTCAAAGTCATTCCGACAAGGCACAGAATTCCTGAGACGATATATTTTTTCATCTTAAAAGTGTTTTTAATTATTAATTGAATTCTATTTATTAAAGTTGATAAGAACCATACGCGAACCGGAATTTTTCTGCTGAACGGCCTGATTGTTTTCAACGGAATACAAGAGCATTTCCGGGTCAACATAATTGGTTTTATTCGTAGGTTTTGAAATCGAATCGGTATTTAGCGCCATTACCGGTTCTTCTTTCAATTCCACTTTCGGTTCTGTATATTCTTTGATTATTTCTTCAACAACCTGATTTTCATTTGAATTGTCAACCCAAATTTCTTTTTTAGAGGATTTTAGAATTTCGGTTTGTTTGAGATGATTGGCATACTGAATTTCATGGGGCTGAATTTCGATTTCCACTTCATTCTGAGCGATTTCTATTTCGTTTGAAATAACTTCTACCGGCTGATTTGTTTTCTGAATCACTATTTGCGTTGGGTTTCCGATTTGAGCTTCGGATTCTGGATTCAGATAATTCAATCCGAAAAACAATCCAATAATAACTGCAACCGAAGCTGCAACCCCTATCCAAAACCAAGGTTTGATTTTGCGTTCGACTGGTTTTTCGTCCATCATGTCTCTGAGTTTTTCCCAAGCATTCTCCGAAACTAAAATCTCTCTGTTTTCCAGTTGGTTTTTGATGTTATTTTCTAAATTATTGTTCATTTGCCTTGTTTTTTGGTTGGAGAACCAGTTCTCTCAGTTTGTTTTTGGCTCTTAATAATTGAGTTTTAGAAGTCGCTTCTGAAATGGATAAAAGAGCCGAAATTTCTTTGTGCGAATAATCTTCTAAAACAAAAAGATTAAATACGGCACGATAGGTTTCGGGAAGCTGATCTAGTAAATCCTGCGCGTTGATCCCTGACATATCTTCTTCAAAATCAACAGATTCATCTTTCAGAATGATTTCATCCAGATACACCATACTTTTGTTCATTCGGATGAAGTCCAGACATTCATTGACCATAATTCTTCGCATCCATCCTTCAAAGCTTCCTTGGGATTTATAGGAATCTATATTTTTGAAAACCTTGACAAATCCTTTTAGCATACAGTCTTCGGCGAAATGCAAATCGGAAATATAGCTTCTGCAAACGCTGAGCATTTTGCGAGAAGAACGGTCAAATAATTCCTTTTGAGCCAGTCGGTTCTGCTTTCTAAGTTGTGGTATCAGTAATTCCACTTTTTGTTTTCTATGGATTGAAATAATCTTCAAAATTATAGGCTTCTGTTTTTATAGACGAATGAATTTTCAAAAAAGTGACAGTCAACAAATAATTATTTAAATTAATTTCATTTATCGTTTGGTTCTGTATCTTTGGATGATTCAATAATACAGACGAAATGATAAAAAAACTAACACTTTTGGGGTGTTTAATTGTGTCTACTACTTTGTTGGCACAATTCAAAACAATTCAAAAAAAAGATGTCAACGACTACAATTATGAAATCGTTGAAAATGACCCTTCCAACACCAGAATCTATACTTTACCTAACGGTCTGAAAGTTTATCTGGCACAAAACAAAGACGAACCAAGAATTCAAACTTACATTCCCGTAAGAACTGGTTCCAACAACGACCCGACCGATAATACCGGTTTGGCTCACTATCTGGAACACATGCTTTTCAAAGGGACTTCCAAAATGGGTTCACATGATTGGGAAAAGGAAAAAGTTTATTTGAAACAAATTTCTGATTTGTATGAAGCGCATAAAGCAGAACCCGATGCCGAAAAGAAAAAAGCAATTTATAAACAAATAGATTCTATTTCAAATGTCGCATCGCAATTCGCTGTGGCAAATGAGTATGACAAGATGATTTCCTCATTGGGCGCTTCTGGCACAAATGCTCATACCTGGTTTGATGAAACGGTTTATAAAAATAATATTCCGTCAAATGAATTGGAAAAATGGATGATAATTGAGTCGGAAAGATTCTCAGAATTGGTTCTCAGATTATTCCATACCGAACTTGAAGCAGTTTATGAAGAATTCAATCGCGCGCAAGACAATGACTTCCGTTTGATTCACTACGCAATGATGGAAAACCTATTTCCGGAAAGCCGTTATGGAACACAAACTACAATCGGGACTTCTGAACACTTGAAAAACCCTTCGTTGGTTGCCATTGAGAATTATTTCCACGAATATTATGTTCCCAACAATATGGCGGTTGTTTTGGTTGGCGATTTAGAATTTGATCCGACTATAAAATTAGTTGATCAATACTTTGGGCATTACAAAAAGGGGCCTGAACCGAATCGATACGTTGCCAAAGAAACGCCCTTGAAGTCCATTAAAAAAATCGAAGTGGCGAGTCCTTCGGCTGAACGTGTTCAGTTTGCTTATCGCGTAGGCGGCGCAAAAACAGAAGATGCTAAACTTCTTCGCATGATGGATATGTTGCTGAGTAACAGAACCGCCGGATTAATTGATTTGAACATCAACCAAAAACAAATGGCGCAATATGCCGGAGCTTCCCCTCAAATCATGAAAGATTATTCGGCACATATTTTTAACGGAATGCCCAAACAAGGTCAGTCACTGGATGAAGTGAAAGATCTGATCATTGCCCAAATCGATAAAATTAAAAAAGGTGAATTTGACGAATGGATGATTGCTGCCATTGTCAATGACTTTAAAAAGCAACAACAACAAGTTTTGGAAAATTCTGACTGGCTGGCTTCCGAAATGTACAATTCGTTCATTCAGGAGCAAACTTGGGCCGATGTGGTGGCGGATCTTGATGAACTTGCAAAAATCACAAAAGCAGATATTGTAAAATTTGCAAATGACAATTACAAAGACAATTATGTAGTGGTTTACAAACGTCAGGGCGAGAATAAAGATCTCGTTCGTGTTGAAAATCCCGGTATTACTCCGATTAATTTAAATCGTGAAAACGAATCAGAATTTTACAAAGATTTTATGAAACTTTCGGTGAAAGACATTCAGCCTGTTTTTGTGGATTTCGAAAAATCAATCAAAAAAGAAACCCTGAAAAAAACCGAAATTTCATCGATCAAAAACACTACAAATGATCTTTCATCGCTGTATTACATTACCGAAATGGGTTCTGACCACGATAAGAAATTGTCATTGGCCATCAATTATTTGGATTATTTGGGAACCAATAAATACAGTCCGGAAGACATCAAAAAAGAATTTTACAAAATCGGAATTAACTATGGCGTAGGTGCAGGTACTGAGCGTTCTTTTGTTTATCTCAACGGTTTACAGGAAAATATGGCAAAAGGAATCGAACTTTTTGAACACCTTCTTGGCAATGCAAAAGCCGATAAACAAGCTTATTTGAATTATGTAGATCAGATCCTTAAAGGTCGTTCAGACGCCAAAACCAACAAAGGAAGCATTCAAAATGCATTGAATCAATACGCAATGTATGGCCCTGACAGCCGTTTCCGAGATATTTTGAGCGAACAAGAATTGAAAGCCATCAATCCGGAAGAATTGGTTTCCATTCTGAAAAATTTCCTGAACCACAAACATCAGATTTTCTATTATGGAAATGATTTGGCTTCGACCAAAAAAGCATTGAACAAACACCATAATTTCGGCAATAATCGTCCGATTCCGGCTCCAAAAGATTATCCTCAACCGGCAACTGACGGGAAAATTTATTTCACGCCTTATGATATGGTGCAAGCAGAAATTTCATTGCGTTCACGTGAAGAGAAATTCAACAAAGATTTACTGACGCCATCCGGTGTATTTAACCAATATTTTGGTGCGGGACTTTCCTCGATTGTATTTCAGGAAATCCGCGAATCCAAATCTTTGGCGTATTCGGCTTATTCTTTTTATTCAAATTCCTCAAAAGCAGACCGTTATAATTATGTGATTGCTTACATCGGAACACAAGCCAACAAACTTCCACAAGCTGTAGAAGCTTTGAAAGATTTGATGAACAATATGCCGAAGGCTGAAAATCAATTCCAGAATTCGAGAACTGCGGCTTTGAAACAAATTGCTACACAGCGTTACACAAAAGCAAGCATTTTCTTTTACTGGCTAAACCTTCAGGACAAAGGAATCAATTATGATATCAACAAAGATATTTACGCCCAAACTTCCAAAATGACGATGAATGATTTGGAGAAATTTTTCAATCAAAACATCAAAGGAAAGCAGTTCAATGTGGGATTAATTGGAAAGAAAGAAAACCTGGATTGGGATGCCGTTCAAAAAATGGGACAAGTTCAGGAAATGACGTTGGAAGAAATATTCGGATATTAATTAAATCTAACTTCCCAAAAATAGGAACTCCCGTTGTCCAAGACAGCGGGAGTTTTTTATTATTTAAGACTAAATTTCGGTGTCAATCATTCAGATCCTCTTCAATATCTTTCATTCGGTCTTCGGCTTTTTGGGTAATTTCGTCCACTTCTTCATCGAGTTTTGCAATATTTTCAGAAACATTTTCCTCGATTTCAATGGTTTTTTCTTGCAACTCCTGAACAACTTCCTCAGTTTTTACTTCGGCTTCCGCAGCCAGATTTTGTGCTGAATCTTTCACATCTTCCGCTACATCTTTGGTTTTGTCTTCCGCTTTGTCAGCTGCCCCCGAAACCGCGTCTTTTGCATCATCAAAAGCGTCTTTTGCTTTCTCAGAGAGGTTTTCAGCCGCATCTTTGGTGTCTTCCCAAACATCTTCTGCTTTATCTTTTACATTTTCCCAGGTTTCGGAAGCCTTCTCTTTTGCTTCACTTGCTGCTTCTTTGGTATCTTCCCAGACATCGGCCGCTTTTTCCTTTAAAGTGGAAGCCGCTTCCTTGGCTTCTTCGGCAATTTTACGTCCGGTTTCTTTAATTTCAGATT
>JAEWHB010000129.1 GCA_023388015.1 Bacteroidota bacterium | reverse complement strand
TTTAAGTCCAAAGTCATTTTTCAGTTCTGTTTCGAGAGACAAAAGATGAATTTTCTTCGAAATAATACGAGCTGATTGCCATATTTCTAAATCTTCAAATCTTTCAATTGTTGCCATAAGCTCTAACATTAAACCTTGAACATTAAACTTAATTTACCCCACGGATCCTTCAAGAGAAATCTCCAAAAGTTTCTTGGCTTCTACGGCGAATTCCATTGGTAATTTATCCAACACTTCGCGGCTGAATCCGTTTACAATCAAAGCAATTGCTTTCTCGGTATCAATTCCTCTCTGGTTACAGTAAAACAATTGATCTTCTCCGATTTTCGAAGTCGTTGCTTCGTGTTCCAATTGAGCGGTTTTGTTTTTGATTTCGATGTATGGGAAAGTGTGGGCTCCACATTCATTCCCCATCAAAAGTGAATCACACTGCGAGAAATTCCTTGCTCCTTCTGCACCTGCATTTACTTTTACAAGTCCTCGATAACTATTTTGGGATTTCCCGGCTGAAATTCCTTTGGAAATAATCGTCGATTTGGTGTTTTTCCCGATGTGAATCATCTTGGTTCCGGTATCGGCTTGCTGATAATTATTGGTAACCGCAATCGAATAAAATTCCCCCACGGCATTATCACCTTTCAAAATACAGCTCGGATATTTCCAGGTAACCGCCGAACCTGTTTCTACTTGTGTCCAGGAAATCTTGGCGTTTTTCTCTGCAACTCCTCTTTTGGTTACAAAGTTGAAAACGCCCCCTTTTCCTTCTTCGTTTCCGGGGTACCAGTTCTGAACTGTCGAATATTTGATTTCAGCGTCATCCATAGCGATTAGTTCCACAACTGCAGCGTGCAATTGATTTTCGTCACGCGTGGGTGCGGTACAACCTTCCAAATACGAAACATAAGACCCTTCGTCGGCAATCAACAAAGTTCTCTCGAACTGACCGGTTCCGGCCTGGTTGATGCGGAAATAAGTAGAAAGTTCCATCGGGCAGCGAACGCCTTTCGGGATATAACAAAACGATCCGTCTGAAAATACCGCCGAGTTCAACGCCGCATAGAAATTATCGGTCCGCGGAACTACTTTTCCGATGTATTTTCTCACCAATTCGGGGTGTTCTTTGATTGCTTCGGAAATCGAACAGAAAATAATTCCCAGTTCGTTCAAAGTATCTTTGAAAGTCGTTGCAACCGAAACCGAGTCCATCACGATGTCCACGGCAACGCCGGTCAGACGTTTTTGTTCGTCAATGGAAATCCCCAATTTTTCGAAGGTTTTCAATAATTCGGGATCTACTTCGTCCAAACTTCCCAATTCCGGTTTCTTTTTCGGAGCGGCATAATAGGTAATGTCCTGAAAACTTGGTTTTTGATAATGAACATTTGCCCATTCAGGCTCAGTCATTTTTTGCCATTCGCGGAAAGCTTCCAAACGCCATTCGGTCATCCATTCCGGTTCTTCTTTACGTTTTGAAATTTCTCGAATGATGTCTTCATTGAGGCCAACGGGGAATTCTTCATATTCCACATCGGTTGTAAAGCCAAATTCATATTCTTTTCGGCTCGACAAATCCTGTCTCAAATCGTCTTCTGTATATTTTGTATTGCTCATTTTAATAATAAGTATAACTAAATGAAAATGTTATGGGCGATTTAAATTCCGACTTGATGCCCAAAAATTCAAATTTCTTTACAGTCGAATTTTTATCCAGTTCTAAACGGTATAATTCTGTTTTACCGTTCAGGATGCTGTAAGTTCCGTTGGTGTTTTTTTCTATATTCCAATTGGTTTCGGGAACCAAAGTGATTTTATTTGTTCTCGTGTTTTCTTTAGTGGTGAATTCCTCCATCGAAAAAGGAAATTCTCCCTTGAAATTACTGTAACAAATCTTGTCAATATCGTCCTGCTGATATCTTGTAATCCTGCATTTTCCTTCCATCCGATCTTTGAAAACCGATTTCCCGTTCAGGAAAGTTTCTTTGTACAAAACATTTCCCTTTAACTGAAAAACGTCAATCATTCCTTTAACATTTTCCATTATCATTTTGCCTTCGGCATAATGAAATTTATTGGAACGACTTCCTTCTGCATCTTTAAATATTTCTTCCTGAATCAAGCCGTCTTTGTAAACATAATCAACAGTAAGTCCTTTACCGGAAAGAATTTCAGAAACTTTTAACTCTGTAAGCTTTCCTTCTTTGTCATAATTCAGAATCATCACATCAGGCGTTTTCTTGCCTTCTGTTTCGGCAGAAATTCTAATGCTTTTTACATTTTCATTATCAATCGGAATGGCATTGATCAAGGGCTTGATTCCAAAATTTCCAAAGAAAAAATTCTGTGTGTAAACTTCATTGAATTTTACCGAATTCTCATCGGGACTGAAAACCAACAAACGGTTTACACCTGATTTGCTTTGGGCAAAAATGCTTACCGAAAGAAATAAAAATATGTATTTCAGGATTTTCAATTTGCTCAAATTGGGTTAAACTGCAAAGCTTTCTCCGCAGCCACAAGTTCTCTGTGCATTTGGATTGTTAAACACAAAACCTTTACCGTTCAAACCGCCGTAATATTCCAATGTGGTTCCCACCAAATAGAGAAATGATTTTTTATCAACCAAAATTCTCATCCCATTGTCTTCAAAAATCCTGTCCTCTTCTTTTTGATTTTTATCAAAACTAAGTTTATACGAAAGCCCTGAACACCCGCCACTCTCTACACCAACACGCACGAAACTCTCTTCCAGATTGGTTCCGTCCTCATTCATCAAAGAAATAACTTTGGTTTTCGCAGTATCTGAAACTTTTATCATTTTTCTATTAATTTTTGAATGCACAAAGATACAACCCAAAAGGCGATTTTCCTTAATTTTTAATAAATTATAACAATTAAACGATTAGCAAAACATTAACTTCAGTGGTTACAAATTCAATTCGGATCCAATTATATTTTTGTAAATCCCGCAGTTTGCTTTTTTTGTCCTATCGAAATTTTAATACCTACCTTTGTTGTCTATTTTCAATCTTATTCTTTTTTGAGAATCTTCAAATCATAATAAATTTCAAAGTGAAAAATTTACTGAATATTTTAGCCACCAACCAACCCAACTTTATAAATACTACCCGAATTGCAATTTTTGTGGTAATGGTCTGGATAGGTGGATTAAAGGCCTTTCAGTATGAAGCTGACGGAATCGTTCCATTTGTCGCTAATAGTCCGGTGATGTCATTTTTTTACGCAAAAGACGCTCCTGAATACACTGAATATAAAAATCCGGAAGGGAAAACGGTTCAGAAAAACATTGATTGGCACAAGGAAAACGGAACTTACCTATTTTCTTACGGATTGGGAACAGTCATTGTTATCATTGGAATTCTTGTGCTGCTTGGCATCTGGTGTCCGAAAGTCGGGATGTGGGGCGGATTGCTCACATTTGGGATGTCGCTCGTCACACTCTCTTTTCTAATCACGACTCCGGAAGTTTACGTCCCGAACTTGGGCGGTGATTTCCCCACGCCACAATACGGTTTTCCTTACCTTTCCGGTGCCGGAAGGCTGGTCATCAAAGACGTCATTATGATGGGCGCGGGTCTTATAGTTGCTTCGGACAGCGCAAAAAGAATTTTGAAGTATTAATTAGGCGAAGCTGAAATTACGAAGGAGGTTAACGGGAATTATTACATTACTTTCAAAAGGGTTTTATAGAACCTGAAGGAATTACGCCTGAGAAAAATCTACCAATCCCGAATGAGATCATGGCAGCTTTGCGCGACAATCAAATCATCTTTCAGAATTATGAGAATGTGGAGAATTATTTTGTGCTATTGATATTATAAAAAGAGAAAAATTGGAAGTGTGGCTGTATAATTTCAAGTACATTTTATGCTCATTCTGAGTTTGAATTTCTTTGAAATTATACAGCTTCTCTTACCAAAAGGGCATCCTTTCTGATTAATTTGTAAATCAGGCTAATTCTTAATTAGAAACATTTGCATCGTCATTATTGGTATCCTCTGATGAGCTTTTGGAACTAAACATTTTCTCATTTGGTTTTGCGGAATCAATTTGGTAAAATTGGACGCTTCCCATGATTTCATTTAGCTGATTCTGAATTTCTTCATCAAATTCATAGGTACCGATATCAAAACTTATCTTTTCTTTTTTATTAAATTTAGATTCAAGATTTCCAAACACATTGTATTGGTTGATGTTATCCCCTTCTTCTTCACTTTTAATAAATCCAGCGACTGCTTTTCCGTGAAAAGTTTTTTCATCAATATTTTCATCACGGTTCACAACTTTTTTCACTTTGTTATTGGCGAGAAGTTCGTCAAGAGAATCAAAGTCATCAACTAATTCAACATACATAAGATAGTCTTCACTTTCCAGTTTCATAGATTCATCATCCTGTGATTTTACTTCAATAAAAGATGGAACTTTAAATTTCAGTCCGACTTCTTCCCATTTAATTTCTTTGTAAGTTGTTTGTGCTGATCCAAAATTGGAAGTCATGAGAAGCACTGCAATTAATAATAGTTTTGTTTTCATATTTCAATAATCAATTTTATTTTTTGGAATATATGCGTGGCAAAAATCATAAGATTCCAACTTCCGTATGTAGGGGGAAACCCTTAACTTAAAAAAGACATTCGTTATAGAAAAAAACCACCTCTTTCGAGATGGTTTTGATTCTTATATTTAACAGAAATTTTAAGCTAACAACCCTAATTTCCCTCTCACTCTTCGCAAAACCTCATCGGCTACGACAGAAGCACGGATTACGAAATGGATTACGTTGAGCAAATTTCGAAAAGCGAATTTCGAACTTCAAATTTAGTTTTTGATGAATTTTAGTTGTACAGATTTGCTTTTTTGGTTTTTGGCTTTCAAGACAAAAATACCTGAATTCAAATGACTCACATTGATTTTGTTTTTATCCGAACTTTCAAAAACTTTTTGTCCCGCCAAATTGAAGATTTGAATGTCGTTTAATTCTTCAGAGAAATTCAAAATGTTTTTTACCGGATTGGGGTAAATAGAAATTTGAGTAGAATCAATTTCGTAAGTGGACATTTGTTCTGGACCAAGTTTCACTATCCAGAAATCTGCATTTCCATTATTCTCTGAAACATCTCCATCTATAAATGTAGATAAACCTGCAATGGCAAATCCATTATCGGTAGTTTGTATAATGTCATGCGCAGCTTCAACCCCAAAACCTCCAAAGGATTTTTCCCACAAAAGATCCCCATTAATATTTAACTTAACAACCCAAACATCTGCGTCATGAATACTGCCATAATGATTCGTGATATCTCCATCAATAGAATTAGTTACCCCAGCAACAACATAATCACCATTATCACATTGTACAACAGAATACCCCCAATCATTTCTACTACCTCCTAATGATTTCTGCCACTCAATATCACCTGAATTTGTTAATTTTAAAACCCAATAATCGAAATAATTATGATTCCCTGAAACATCTCCATCATTTGAGGAAGAGGCACCTGCTAGTATATAACCACCTTCTGAAGTTTGCTCAATAGATTCCAAATAATCATTTTCTGATCCACCAAAAGATTTTTCCCAAGTTATTTCACCAATATGATTTAATTTTACAACCCAATAATCTTGGTAACCGTTATTTCCATTTACATCTCCATTATTTGAATTAGAATGCCCACCAACAATGTAGCCGCCATCTATTGTTTGATGGATTGCAAATGCTTTATCATCCTCTGTTCCTCCATAAGTTTTCTGCCACTCTAAGTTGCCTTGATCATCTAATTTCAGAACCCAAAAATCATAGAGACCTTTATTTTCAACAATATCGCCATCTATTGACCTTGTATATCCTGCTAAAATATAACCACCATCGTTAGTTAATTCTATATGATTTCCTTCTTCATCCCTACTTCCTCCGAATGATTTTTGCCATACTATATCTCCTATTTGATTTAATTTCACTACCCAAACATCACTACTACCATGATATACAGTCACATCCCCATCTTCCGAATCTGTAGTTCCCGCAAAAACATATTCACCTGAACTATTTTGTACAATAGAATTAATCCTTTCATTTGCTGAACCCCCAAAACATTTACTCCACTCTATAGCACCTTCTTCATTCATTTTAACTACCCAAGTATTGAAACCTCCTTTATTACAAAATACATCTCCGTTATTGGAGCCAGTTACACCTGCAACGATATATCCATTATCTTGCGTTTGGAAAATAGAATAAGCCTCATCTTGGTTACTGCCCCCTAAAGAAACTTGCCATTCAATTTCAGGAGCTTCCTGAGCACATAAGAAAGAAAATGAAAAAATGCTAAAAAGAAGAATAAATGATTTCATAATCTAAAATTGGTTAATTCGCAAATATAAAAATTATATTCTCAACCCCAGCTTCCCTCTCACTCTTCGCAAAACCTCATCGGCTACGACCGATGCGCGAATGGCTCCATTGTCCAAATAAGCGTCGAGTGAAGATTTATCATCCAGTAGTTCGTTGAATTTCGCACGAGCTGTCGCATAATTGTCCAATAAAACTTCTAGCAAAGCATTTTTCGCATGGCCGTAACCATAACCGCCTTTGAGATAATTTTGGCGCATTTCCTCAGTTTGTTCTGGTGAAGCAACTAATTTGTATAAGGCAAAAACGTTGTCGGTATCCGGATTTTTTGGATCTTCCAACGGCGTACTGTCCGTTTGGATTGCCATTACTTGTTTTTTCAATTCTTTTTCGGGAAGGAAAATATTCAGGAAATTATTTCTGGATTTGCTCATTTTATTTCCGTCCGTTCCGGGAACAATCATCACTTCTTCGCTGATTTTCGCCTGTGGCAATACAAAGGTTTCGCCCATTTGATGATTGAATCTCTCCGCCACATCACGGGTAATTTCCAAATGTTGCAATTGGTCTTTTCCTACCGGAACCAATTCAGCATCGTACAATAAAATATCGGCTGCCATCAAAATCGGATACGTAAACAATCCGGCATTCACATCTGAAAGATAATCTTGTTTGTCTTTGAAGGAATGCGCCAAAGTCAATCGCTGAAAAGGAAAATAGTTCAACAGATACCACATCAGTTCAGACACCTGAGGCACATCGGACTGACGGTAAAAAATCGCTTTATCTGTATCCAATCCAAGTGAAAGCCAGCAAGCAGCTACTTCGTAAGTATTTTGTTTCAGAACTTCGGGATCTTTGATTTGGGTCAAAGCGTGAAGGTCTGCGATGAAAATAAAAGATTTATCATCGGAAGAATTTGCCATTTGAATAGCGGGCGAAATCGCTCCCAAAATATTTCCCAAATGTGGGACTCCTGTTGCTTGGACTCCTGTCAGAACTCTTGGCATTTTTGGATATTTAGATTGTTAATGTTGTATTTTGATTGCTAAGTTAATTCGAAATAATATTCAGGAAGGATTTTCCCGTTCAAATCTTTTGATTTTGCGGTGAACAAGCCAAGTTGCAAATGGAATAAATGCAAACATCAGTATGAAAACAAATTCTTCGTCGTCCCATCGGTAAATTTTCTTTACGAAAAATGCAAACAAAACATATCCCATAAATGCTACTCCGTGAAACAAACCAATGGGAAACATCAGCCAGGTTTCTGGGTCTATGCCATATTTTACCGGCA
>JAEWHB010000251.1 GCA_023388015.1 Bacteroidota bacterium | reverse complement strand
CAAAAGGCGTGATCATGATGCCTTCTTATGTAAATATCGGAGCTTATGTGGACGAAGGGACGATGGTCGATACTTGGGCGACGGTGGGAAGCTGTGCGCAAATCGGGAAAAATGTTCACCTGAGCGGCGGTGTTGGAATCGGTGGCGTATTGGAACCTTTGCAAGCGGCTCCGGTAATCATCGAAGACAATGCCTTCATCGGTTCGAGATGCATCGTGGTGGAAGGCGTAAGAGTCGGCAAGGAAGCCGTTTTAGGCGCGAATGTCGTATTGACCGCTTCCACAAAAATCATCGATGTCACGGGCGAAAATCCGGTGGAAATCAAAGGTGAAGTTCCGCCTCGTTCAGTCGTCATTCCGGGAAGTTATGCCAAAAAATTTCCGGCAGGCGAATTTCAGGTTCCTTGTGCTTTAATTATCGGAAAAAGAAAAGAAAGCACCGATTTGAAAACTTCGCTCAATGATGCTTTGAGAGAACATAATGTTGCGGTGTAAATAATTCTGCTTAGATTTAATCAAGAGAAATTTATGCTGGAATACCAAAACAATACAAAATCGGATTTTAAAAACTCCGGGAAACCAAAGGCTTTGATTCTTCAGAATAAATACATCGGCGATGTGCTGACTTCATCTGTGATTGCCGAAAACCTGAAGCAAATCAATCCCGAAATGGAAGTTCATTTCTTCTGTTATAAACCTGCGGTTTCAGTTTTGGAAAACAATCCATTTATCGATCAGATCATTTCGTTCGAAGAAAAAAATTTGAAAAAACTTTCGGTTCTGAATAAATATGCCAATCACATCAAGCATTCCGGGTATGATATAGTTTTGGATCCCTATGCTAAATTACAAAGTAGATTTATAACGCTTAAGTCCCGTGCTGAAGCTAGAATCAGTTACAACAAGCCTTTTTTTAAACATATTTATACAGATGTTGTCGAAAAGGTAAATATTCCTTCGCCTGAAACTTCTTGTACGGCAATTGATAACCGTGTTTCTCTAGTGACGCCACTTGTAAAGGAGCCTAAACTCTTGGCTTTGCATCCAAAAATTTATTTGACCGATGAAGAAAAGTTAGAAGGAAAAGAAATTCTGGAGAATGCCCATATAGATTTCTCTCGAAAAACTCTGATGATTGGAATTTTGGGAAGTGGTGAAGATAAATCCTGGCCTATTGAATACATGATTCAGCTGATTTCGCATATTCAGAAATATTACAACTTCAATCTGCTTTTTAATTATATTCCGAGTCAGCAGCCCACTGTGGATAAAATTCTGACGGGACTGAAGACGACTGAGAAAATTTATCCCGAAGTCATGGGGAAAAACGTAAGGGAATTTCTTAAAATCCTTTACCATTGTGATGCCTTGATTGGCAATGAGGGCGGCGCCGTCAATATGGCAAAAGCACTTGATGTACCTACTTTCAGTATTTATTCGCCGCACAAATTCCCGGCAGATTGGGGATGTTTTGAAGACGGATTCAAACATGTAAGTGTACATTTTCAAGATTTGGACAAACGCACTGTGGACAAAGTTTCTGTCAAAGAATTAGTAAGAAACACACAGAAATACTATAAAAAATTGAATTACTCCTACGTAAGAACTGAAACTGATAAATTCCTTCAAGATAACTTTGGCAAAGTAGAATTGCCGGTTGGATTTGAACAAGAATTACCCAAAATTTCTGCTTTGTTGATTACTTATAACGAAGAACGAAACATTCAGAAATTTCTAGATGAAGCCTGGTATGCAGACGAAATCATCATCGTGGATTCTGAAAGCACCGACCGAACTGCTGAAATCGCCAAAAAACATCCGAAAGTAATTTTCATCACTCGGAAATTTGACAATTTCACTTCGCAGAAAAATTTCGCGATCGATCAGGCACAAAACGAATGGGTTACCTTTTTTGACGCCGACGAGCGAATTCCAAAATCTTTGATTTTTGAAATGATTGATGAAATCAAAAAGGATGAAGCCGATGCCTTTTTTGTTTACAGAAGGTTTTATTTCATGGAAAAATACATCAAGCGATCGGGTTGGCAGAACGATAAAGCGATTCGTTTGTTTAAAAAATCCAAAAACCGATATGGCGAAGGACGTCTAGTACATGAATTGATCGACAGCAAAGGAAAAGTGAAATTTCTCGACAACAGATTGGATCATTATTCCTATTATTCGGTAGAAGAATACGACCGAAAACTTACGCAGTATTCAATTCTTCGCGCCAAAGAATTATTCTCCAAAGGATTAAAACCCAATGTTTTTCATTTCTGGGTAAAGCCATGGTTCAGATTTGTACATCATTATATTTTAAGACTTGGTATTTTGGATGGCGGTGAAGGTTACATCATTTCTAAACTGCATGCACACCACGTTTTTAAGCGATATCTTTTTCTTTCTAAAATGTGGGAAAATGAAAAAGAGAAAAAAGCGAAATAATTTATACATTTATAGTTTAATGAATTTAAGCACACTATGAAAGCATACGTATTTCCCGGACAGGGCGCACAATTTACCGGAATGGGTAAAAATCTATATGATAATTCCAATTTGGCCAAAGAATTATTCCAAAGAGCCGACGAACAACTCGGATTTGAAATTTCAAAAATCATGTTTGAAGGAACGGCAGACGAGCTCAAACAAACCAAAGTTACACAGCCGGCGGTTTTTTTGCATTCGGTAATTTTAGCTAAAACATTGGAAAACTTTAAACCGGATATGGTGGCCGGGCATTCGCTGGGTGAAATTTCCGCTTTGGTTGCCAATGGAACCTTGGATTTTGATTCCGGATTAAGTCTGGTGTACAAACGCGCCTTGGCCATGCAAAAAGCCTGCGAAATCAAACCTTCCACGATGGCGGCAATCCTTGGATTGGACGATGAAACAGTTGAGAATGTTTGTGCTGAAATAGAGGGAATCGTAGTGCCTGCAAATTATAATTGCCCGGGACAATTGGTGATCTCGGGAGAAGTTCCCGCAGTGGAATTGGCTTGTGCAAAATTAAAGGAAGCCGGTGCCAAACGTGCTTTGATTCTGCCGGTGGGTGGCGCTTTTCATTCTCCGCTGATGAAACCTGCCGAAGATGAATTGGCCGAAGCCATTCACCAAACCGAATTCAAAAATCCGATTTGTCCGGTTTATCAGAACGTGACCACGACTGCTGTAACCGACCCGGAAGAAATCAAGAAAAATCTGATTGCACAATTGACCGCACCTGTAAAATGGACGCAATCGGTTCAGAATATGGTGAAAGACGGTGCTTCGGAATTCATTGAAGTAGGTCCGGGCAATACATTGCAGGGATTGATCCGCAAAATAGACGGAACGGCCATGACAAGTTCAGCTTCGGCAACTACTTAACTTTCAAACTGAATTGTTTCATAAAAACCTGAAACTTGAAACTTGAAATACAAAAACTCCACGCCAACGGAAAATTGTTGATATCGGGCGAATATGCCGTTCTCGATGGAGCAATTGCTTTTGCTGTCCCTACAAAATTGGGACAGAGTTTGGAAGTGAGTTTCGGCGAGGAAACAGCAAATCCGGTTTTGATTTGGGAAGCGTATTTGGTCGATGGTTCACTTTGGTTTTCGGCTGAATATGAATTGAAAACGTTGACGATTTTGAAAAGTTCCGACGCGAAATTTGCTTCGAAATTATTGGAAATATTCAAAGCAACTTCAACCTTAAATCCGAATTTTTTTCAGAATCAAAATAGAGATGTTTACTGCAAAACCCAGTTGGAATTCCCGAAAGAATGGGGGTTGGGGAGTAGTTCGACTTTGATTTATCTCTTGGCGAAATTAACAGAAGTGAATGAGTTTGAGTTGAATAAATTGACTTTCAAAACCAGCGGATATGACGTGGCTTGTGCGGGAAATAATTCTCCAATAATTTACCAAAACCATCAACAAGATAGGAGAATTGAACCGATTGATTTCAGTCCGGAATTCAAAGAAAAATTGCATTTTGTTTATTTAAATCAAAAACAGGATACGCAGCAAAATGTCGCGAAAAACTACCGGGATTTACCAAAAGATGTAGAATGGATCAACGCTGTTTCAGATATTTCTTATCAAATCAGTCAGGCTGAAAATCTGGAAGCATTTGAGCGTTTATTGAACCAACACGAAGACTTAATCGCTTTGAAATTAGGTTTTCCAAAAGTCAAGGATTTGCATTTCCCTGATTACGAAGGAGCGATAAAAAGCCTAGGTGCCTGGGGCGGAGATTTTGTATTGATAACGGAACGTAAAGGTTTTAAAGAATACTTCCAAAGCAAGGGGTTTACCATTGTTTTGTCATTTGACGAAATGATAAATAAAAAATAATTTCTACTTTTACTTTTAACTAATTAAAAATTTTAATCTATGAAGAAGTATTTTGCTGAATTTTTCGGCACCTTTTGGCTTGTTTTTGGCGGATGTGGTAGTGCTGTTTTTGCAGCCGGAGTTCCTGAAATCGGAATCGGTTTGGTTGGTGTTTCGCTAGCATTTGGTTTGACGGTTCTGACCATGGCGTATGCCGTAGGACATATTTCGGGCGGACATTTCAACCCGGCGGTTTCATTTGGATTATTGGCTGGTGGTCGTTTTTCTCCAAAAGAAATATTACCTTACATCCTTTCCCAAGTTTTGGGGGGAATCGCTGCTGCAGCGGTTTTGTGGGCGATTTTGAATGGGGCGGATGCATTCTCGACCGAAGGTCCGGGAGCATTTGCGACGAACTTTTATGAAATGCCGGGCTATGCAGACCGGAGTTACAGTATGATGGCCGCATTTTTGGCGGAATTCGTGCTGACCGCTTTCTTCCTGATTGTGATTATGGGCGCAACCGATAAATGGGCCGACGGAAAATTCGCAGGAATTGCGATCGGTCTGGCTTTGACGCTCATTCACCTGATTTCAATTCCGATTACCAATACATCGGTAAATCCGGCGCGTTCAACTTCACAAGCGGTTTTTGTAGGTGGGATTGCTTTGCAGCAACTTTGGTTGTTCTGGGTGGCACCAATCGGAGGAGCAATCGTAGGTGGATTGATTTATAAATTCTTGTTACAAAGAGAAACAGAAGAAGCTTAATTCTCAAAAATATAAATCCGAACCGCTGATTATTTCTCAGCGGTTTTTTTATGCAATAAATCTTTGAGTGCCGGTTTGAGTTCTTCAAATTGAAATTCAAATCCCGAATTTTTTATTTTTGAATTGGAAACAGGACTTCCTTCCAGAATTATTGAGGACATTTCGCCTAAAACGGTTTTCAATATAAATCCCGGAACAGCCGGGAAAACAACCTTTTTGTTCAGACTTTCAGCAAGCGCAAAAGTGAATTCTTTGTTGGTAATCCTTTCCGTTGCCGAAGCGTTGAAAGCGCCGGAAAGGTTTTCATTTTCAAGTAAATGAATGTAAATATTGACCATATCTTCAATGTGAATCCAAGGCAAAAATTGTTGCCCCGAGCCCAAAGGAGAAAGAAGAAATTTCTTGGCAAGTGGAATTAATTCTTTCAGCATTCCGCCATTGGGCGACAAAACAGCAGCTGTGCGAACGGCACAAACGCGTGTACCCATACTTTCAAATTTTTTGGCAGTTTGTTCCAAATTGAAACAAAGATTTCCTAAAAAATCATCGGTAAATGGATGTGTTTCTTCATAAACAATATCGGTGGTTTGGGTGCCATAATAATTCACGCCCGAAGCGGTAATGAAAGTTTTAAGAGGAACATTGAGTTTCCGGGCGGTTTCAAATAATAATTCGGCTGAATTTACGCGACTTTCATACAATTCTTTTTTGTAGGAATTTGTCCATATTTTTGAAATCGGTGCTCCAGCCAGATGAATGATGGCGTCGAGGTTTTCAAAAGCTTTCTCGTCGATTTCAGCATTTTCAGGGTTCCAATAAAAATGACTTTCGCTCTGTTTCCTTGACAGCGTGCGGACTTCCCAGGATTTTGATTTCAGTTTTTGAACTAAATTTTGTCCGATGAGTCCGGTTGCGCCGCTGATTAATACAGATTTCATATTAATTTGTAAATTCGTTTAGCACAAAGTTACACTATGAATTGGGTTGACAAACTGATTTTTCCCAAAATGGAAAAGTCAAAACTAAACCATCGGAAAGAAAGGATTTTTGAAGTAATCTTCGAGTCT
>JAEWHB010000245.1 GCA_023388015.1 Bacteroidota bacterium | reverse complement strand
ATACTACTTACGAATATGAAGGAGCGACTTTCATTCCTTTGGCAGCAACTGCTAAATTTCAAATCACACCTCAATTATTTGCAGGATTGGATTTAGGATATGCAATTGGTGTAAGTGATGGCGCCGGAGACGGTGGTTTCTTAGCAAGACCTCGATTTGGATTCAGTTTACCTATAGTTGATTTATACGGCTATTACAAAGCCATCAATTATAATTGGGACGGACCCGGACCTGGAAACCCAGACTGGGATGACAGATACAACGTCGGTTCAGTCGGTGTTGGAGCTGCCTTTAAGTTTTAATCTTTACCTGTAAAAAATAAAAATCCCGTCTCGGCTGAGCCAAGACGGGATTTTTTATATCGTTTTTGAATATTATTTAAGCTAAAATGCTGTCCATGATTTCAACTGCTTTTTCTAAATCTTCACGTTTCACATTCAGATGCGGACGGAACCTAACGGATTGATTTCCACAAGAAAGAACGATTAGTTTGTTTTCAAATGCTTTGTTGATAAATGCATTTCGTTCTTCATCGGAAGGCAAATCAAACGACAAGAACAATCCCATTCCGCGAACATTGCTCACATTTGAATATTTATTTTGTAATTTCTCCAATTCTGATTTCAAAAATTCTCCCTGAACTCTTACATTTTCCAAAAGATTTTCTTGTTCGATTACTTCCAAAATCAATTTGAAACGAATCATATCGATGTAGTTTCCTCCAAACGTGGAATTAATTCGGCTGGACTCCTGGAAAACATTATGATCGACCTGATCCAATTTTTCTTTATTGGCCAAAATCCCACAAACCTGCGTTTTCTTTCCGAAAGAAATAATGTCTGGAATGATGTCATAATTCTGGAATCCCCACATTTTTCCGGTCAGTCCGATTCCCGTCTGAACTTCATCCAAAACCAAAAGGATTTCATTCTCATCACAAATTCTTCTCAATTCTTTGAAGAATTCATTTCGGAAGAAATTATCCCCTCCTTCGGCCTGAATCGTTTCAATCACCAAACAAGCAATTTCATTTGGATTTTCGGTAATGGCCGACATAATTTGTTCGATGGCCAGTTTTTCCTGAGAAATGGTTTTGGCTAAATTTTCTTCCGTAACCGGGAAATATAATTTTGGATTGACGATTCTTGGCCAGTCAAATTTCGGGAAATACATAAATTTCCTTGGGTCTTTCGTGTTGGTCAACGTCAAAGTATAGCCGGTACGACCGTGAAAAGCTTGCTGAAAGTGAATTACTTTCCCGGCTTCTTTGTCGATTCCTTTGGATTTATTCAATCTTGTTTTCCAGTCAAAAGCAGCTTTCAAAGCGTTTTCAACCGCCAAAGCACCTCCTTCCACAAAGAAAGCATATTGCAATTCCTTTGGAATCGCAACACGTTCAAAAGTATCGACGAAATCTGCGTATTCTTCGGTATAAACATCCGAAACCGTTGGTTTGTTCACAGCCATTCGACCCAAAAACTCAAGGTTTTTTACTAAATGCGGATGATTGTAACCAATGGAAGCCGAAGCAAACATACTGAACATATCCAGGTACTCTTCCCCATTTTCATTTACAATATAAGAGCCGTGCGATTTCACGATATCCATCACAAGCGGATACCCGTCGGCCAATATATGTTTTCCCAATCTTTCGTGTACGTTCATTGTTTGTGTTTCCATTTTTAAAATATTTTGTTATGCGGATTGCAAACTTAAGAAATTAAAGACAAATAACTTAGAAATCAACCGCCGGATTTGCCCTCTTTTTTGCGTTTCAGATAATCCTGAACTAGAATCTGACTTGCTGCCATTTTCTTGTACATCACACGTGCTTCTTCGGCAGGAGAACCAAAATAAGATTTGCCTTCCACTAAATTATGCCCTACTCCGGACTGCGCCATCACCACTACTTTGTCAGCTATCGTAATTCCGCTTTTGATCCCAACCTGACCCCAAAGCGTAACTTCATTTCCGATGACCACACAGCCTGCAATCCCGACTTGCGAAGCAATCAGACATTTCTTTCCGATGATGGTATCGTGTCCGATCTGAATTAAATTATCCATCTTAGTTCCGTTTCCAATTGTAGTAGAAGCAGTAACGCCACGATCAATAGTACAATTTGCGCCGATTTCAACATCGTTTCCAATGACAACATTTCCAACCGATTTCAATTTATCAAATCCGGTTTCACGCTTTTTATAATAAAATCCGTCGCCGCCCAAAACCGTTCCTGAATGTATGATTACATTGTCGCCGATGATTGAATCGTTTCCAATCGAAACATTGGCGTGAATCAAACAATTCTTCCCAATTTTTACGTTTTGACCAATGAATGCGCTCGGTTGAATATGAGTTCCTTCTCCGATTTCAGCGGTTGCAGAAATATTTTGATTGGAAATTTTGAATGAATTAAAATGCTGTCCGATTTTCACGAAATCACGAAAAGGATCGTCGGAAATCAATAAAGCTTTGCCTTCGGGACAATCCACTTCTTTGTTAATCAAAACCACCGTTGCAGCACTTTGAAGTGCTTTGTCATAATATTTAGGATGATCCACAAAAACAATATCGCCCGGTTCAACCACGTGAATTTCATTGAGTCCTTCCACCGGAAAATCTTCTTTTCCGATTAATTTGGAATCGATTAGTGTGGCAATTTCTTTTAGGGTATGTATGCGTGGAAATTTCATCAGAATATAATTTTACAGCAAATATATTTTTTTCTTTTTGGAATGTTTCTTTTAACTTCGGTAATATTTAAGAACTGGAATAAAAATTGAGAACGCAGGTTCTAAATTTATTCAAAACCCTAAAAAAATCAATAAAATTATGAAATTACAAAAAGGAATTTTAGCAGTATTGGTCGGATCATCTCTGATTTTTACTGCTTGTAAATGCGAGAAAAAAGATGGAATCGCAGCTGCTCCCGCAGAAGACACACTGCGAATTGACACTAACGCTAATGATCTTCCGGCCTCCAAACTTGACGCAGACGGGAATTATATTTATGACATTGGAAACAATACCGAAATCGCACTTCCGGATGGCGGCAAAATTGCAGTAGGTGAAAATTCAACCGAAAACAAATTATTCGGGATGTTGAACAATGCCAATTTCACAGTAAGCGATGATAAAACACAAGGTTGGGTGACACTTGACCGTGTTTATTTCGCTACCGGAAATGCTCAACTGACGCCCAATTCAGAAGCGCAGGTTACCAATCTGATTACTTTGCTGAAAGCTTATCCGACGGCAAATATAAAAGTCGGTGGCTACACTGACAATACAGGAGATGCAGCTGTAAATCAGCGCGTTTCAACGGAAAGAGCAAAATCGGTTGCAGATAAAATCATTGCAGGTGGCGTGGATGCTTCAAGAATTGAAAGTGAAGGTTATGGTGCCCAGCATTTCGTTTGCCCGACAAATGATACAGATGAATGTAAAGCGCAAAACCGAAGAGTAGATATCAGAATTACCAAGAAATAATTGGTTTTAAGGCAAATAAAAATCCCGTCTCGGCTGAGCCAAGACGGGATTTATTTTTTATAATTATTTCGAATTAATTCTTGCTGTAAAGTACAGTAATCCCTTCCTGTTCAGGCAAAGTAGGACGAACTTCTAAGTGAAGCCCCCCTTTTCTTTCTTTGGCTTTCATTCTGAACCAACCGGTTAACCAAAAAGGAATGATAGATGAGAAAAACAGAATTCCCCAAAAACCACAAACCGCCATAAATAAGAAAAATACAAATCCTAAATACTGTGCCATAACTGTAAATTTATCTTGACAAAAGTAAAAAATTAAATCCAATTCCAAAACTAAACTGAAAATTATCACTTTTAAAAATTCTTAACTTCAGGTTTCTTAACTTTGGGCTTTAATTTTCAAATAGATAGAATTCATTTGGAAATTAAACGACACTGAAAATCTGAATATTATTTTAAATAAAAATAGAATGGAATACAGAATTGAGAAAGACACAATGGGGGAAGTGAAAGTTCCTGCCGATAAATATTGGGGTGCACAAACCGAACGATCCCGAAATAATTTCAAAATCGGACCAGCGGCTTCTATGCCAAAGGAAATCATTCATGGTTTTGCTTATTTGAAAAAAGCAGCTGCCTATGCAAATTCTGAACTCGGTGCTTTACCGGAAGAAAAAAGAGACCGGATTGCGCAGGTGTGTGACGAAATTCTGGAAGGAAAATTAGATGATCAGTTTCCGCTTGTTATCTGGCAAACCGGTTCGGGTACTCAGTCCAATATGAATGTGAACGAAGTAATTTCGCATCGTGCCCAGGTACTTTCGGGCGGAAAAATGGGCGAAGGTGAAAAAGTTTTGCAACCCAATGACGATGTAAACAAATCTCAGTCTTCCAACGATACTTTCCCAACCGGAATGCACATTGCTTGCTATAAATCTGTTATAGAAAAAACAATTCCGGGAGTGGAGAAATTACGCGATACATTGAAAAGAAAGTCGGAAGAATTCAAAGATGTGGTAAAAATCGGACGTACGCATTTGATGGACGCCACTCCCCTAACTTTGGGACAAGAGTTTTCAGGTTATGTTTCCCAATTGGACCACGGATTGAAAGCTTTGAAAAACACTTTACCTCATCTTTCTGAACTGGCGCTGGGCGGAACTGCCGTCGGAACCGGTTTGAATACACCGAAAGGATATGATGTTCTGGTAGCAAAATACATCGCCGAATTTACCGGACTTCCTTTCGTAACAGCTGAAAATAAATTTGAAGCTTTGGCTGCACACGATGCCATCGTAGAATCGCACGGCGCTTTGAAACAATTGGCTGTTTCACTGAATAAAATCGCAAACGACATCAGAATGCTGGCTTCGGGTCCTCGTTCGGGAATTGGTGAAATTTTCATTCCAGAGAACGAACCGGGTTCATCCATTATGCCCGGAAAAGTGAATCCTACACAAGCCGAAGCTTTGACGATGGTCGCTGCCCAAGTGATGGGAAATGATGTAGCCATTACCATCGGTGGAACTCAAGGTCATTATGAACTGAATGTTTTCAAACCGATGATGGCTTATAATTTCCTGCAAAGTGCAGAATTGATTGGCGATGCCTGCGTTTCTTTTGACGAACATTGTGCACAGGGAATTGAACCGAACCACAAACGAATCAAAGAATTGCTGGATAATTCATTGATGCTGGTTACGGCTTTGAATACCAAAATTGGCTATTACAAAGCGGCCGAAATTGCTCAAACCGCACATAAAAACGGAACAACTTTGAAAGAAGAAGCCGTTCGTTTGGGCTATGTTTCGGCGGAAGATTTCGATGCTTGGGTAAAACCAGAAGAAATGGTTTAAGCCCCTCCTAACCTCCCATAAGTGGAGGAATTAAAATCTAAAATCCCGATCAGAATTCCAAATTATGGAAATTTTGTATCGGGATTTTTATTCCTTTATTTCCGTTTCTTCTGCTACGTAAAACCGGTTAAACACGTTACATGTTACCAAATCACCCATCACGTTGACAGAAGTTCGGAACATTCCCAAAAGTCGGTCAACGCCAATGATCAAAGCAATAGCGGTCATCGGAATTCCAATGGTTCCGAGCACCGAACCCAAAACAATTACACCTGCTCCGGGCGCCGAAGGCGTACCGATTGAGGCCAAAATCGTAGTAATAATGATAATCATAATCGTCGCCAAATCCAGTTCCAATCCGTAAACCTGCGCGATAAACAAAGTAGCAATCGCTTGGAAAACTGCGGTTCCATCCATGTTTAATGAAACCCCAACCGGAATGATAAACCGACTGACCGAAGGATGAATTCCCATTTTTTCTTCGGCCGTTTTCAATGTAAGTGGCATCACCGCTGCGGAGCTTGCTACCGAAAATGCCAATAATAAAGTATCTCTGGCGTCTATAAAAAACTTTTTCAGATTGACTCTTGCTACAAATAAAAGAATACAACTGTACACAATTACCACAAGGAAAAGTCCGATTATCACAGTCAGCATAAACATGGAAAGCCCCATAATGGTTCCAATTCCGACTTGTGAAGTTACCTGACACATCAGACCAAATACCGCCAAAGGCACGATTTTCATTGCCCATTGGGTAATCGCCATGGTGATTTCCTGAACAGAATACAATACTTTTAACAAAGGCACAGCAGTATCTGAAGGAATATTGGCAAGCGAAACCCCAATGATGACCGCAAAAATCACGATACTCAACATATCGCCCGAAACCAATGCAGCAAGCGGGTTAGCGGGTAACAAATCGATGATCATTGTGGGAATATTGCCAAAATTTGTAGCAGCTTTTCCGTTGGTAGCCGCTTCGGGGTCAATCGCCATATCGGCTGTAATCAGATTTCCGGCATCCATATAAGCACCCGGATTCATAATATTTACCAAAACCACAGCGAGAATCAGCACTGTGGTGGTAGTCATCATATAGTACAGTAACAGTTTTGGACCGGATTTTTTCAGATAGTCCGCATTTCCGCCGCCCGCAATTCCCTGAACAACCGATGAGAACATCAGCGGAATCATAATCATTTGAACTATTCGGATAAAAAGATTTCCGGGAAAAGCAATCCAATTGATTACAGAATCCAGAGTATTCGATTCGACCCAATCAGGTTTGGTCGCGAAGTAAGCACCCAGAAGAATTCCGGCTATCATGGCAATCATCACCCGAAGCCATAAACGCTTCTGAACAAAACGCTGAAGATAGGTATAAAGGTCTTTTACCGGTTGTAATCTGTCAATTCCGTATTCTGTCATCGAATCAAAAATTTAACCGACAAAAATACGAATAAGAATTTCATTGGTTGAACGAATCGGTTTATTCACATATATTCATGTAATGGATTATCATTTCTTCAAATAAAGTCTTGTAGAATAATTCTCCACTGTCATCCAGGTATTTCTGATATAACTGGCCTTCAAACTTTTCAAAATCATCTTTTGACATTTTCTTTTTGGTTGATTTTAGTTGGGATTTATATTCATCCAAATAAGTATCAGTGAGTTTTTTAG
>JAEWHB010000131.1 GCA_023388015.1 Bacteroidota bacterium | reverse complement strand
AATCCAGCATGAATTCCAGGTAATTTCGTTGAATGCTGTGTTCGGGCATCTGCGGATTTAGTCGCATCATGCGATTGATTTCCTTGTCAAAATGCTGACGGGTTTCTTCGTCCCAATTTTTGGATTTAGCTCGTTCGCGCATTTCTTCCATTTCGGTTTCGTTGGAAACGCCACCCAGTTCTTCTTGAATGGTTTTCATTTGTTGGTGAAGGAAGTATTCGCGTTGTTGCTGATCCAAATCCTGACGAACTTTGGATTGAATATTATTTTTTAATTCTAATTTCTGAAGTTCAATTCCCATCAGGCGTAAAACATCGGTCGCGCGGTCTTTCAGGTTGTCAAATTCCAATAATCTTTGTTTTTCCTGAATGGTCAGATTCAAATTGGAACTGACAAAATTGATCAGAAAAGAAGAGCTTTCAATGTTGTTGATTGCCATACTTGCTTCGGAAGGAAGATTGGGATTGATTTCGACAATTTGTAATGCCAAATCCTTTACCGATTCAATGGTTGCCTGATATTCTTTGTTTTTACCGCCCGGCTTTTTTTCTTCAATTGTCTGAATAGTCGCTTTGAAATATGGTTCGGTCTGAACCATTTCCATCCATTTAAAACGCTTGATTCCCTGAAGAATAACGGTAGTATTTCCATCGGGCATTTTCAGCATTTTCAGAATTCGTGCAACAGTTCCGATTTCATGAATGTCTTTGGGTTCCGGAACATCAATTTTTGCATTTCGTTGCGAAACGACTCCTACAATTCGGTTCTCTTTATAAGCATCTTCCAATAATTTGATGGATTGATTTCGCCCCGCGGTAATCGGAATGACAACGCCCGGAAAAAGCACGGTGTTTTTCAGAGATAAAATCGGAAGAACTTCGGGAATAGGCTGTTTTTTGAATTTTTTTTCATCTTCTTCGTTCATCAAAGGAATTAATTCAATTTCTTCGCCCATAATTTGGTCAAGTGACAAGTTGTCTATATTCATGTTTAGTTTTTCTGTAATTCTGTCAGCAAAATGTCTTTACACCGATTTTCTATTTCAAATTTAATCATTTGATAATAAATAATTTACCTTAAATCAGGTAGAAAGCTTATTTGTCTGATTTCTGTTCATCATTATTAGTCAAAGGATGTGCCAACAGCATCCTATTTGGATTTGAACTAAACCCTCCAACTTCTTTAACTTCCGTTAAACTTTTCTACCTTTGCCTTTATGGAAGAATTTGTGGTTTTGATCAATGAAAAAGACGAGCAACTTGGCCTGATGGAAAAACAACAGGCGCATGTAGCGGGATTGCTGCATCGTGCTTTTTCGGTTTTTGTGTTCAATTCAAAAGGTGAAGTTTTGCTTCAACAACGTGCGCATGATAAATACCATTCGCCGGGTTTGTGGACCAACACTTGCTGCAGTCATCCGCGTAATGGAGAAACCTACGAACAAGCTGCGCATCGTCGTTTGGTAGAGGAAATGGGTTTTGATTGTGAAATAGAACCGAAGTTTCATTTCATTTATAAGGCACAATTAGGAGAACAATTGTTTGAACACGAACTCGATCATGTTTTTACCGGATTTTATGAAGGCAAAATCATTATAAATTCCGATGAAGTGGCGGATTATAAATGGATTTCTATGGAAGATCTAATTAAAGATATAAATGAAACTCCCGAAAAATATACCGTGTGGTTCCGTATTATTTTTGATGAATATTTAGCAAAACTCGAGTATGCAGGTAACGATTAGCAGAAAAGCGCATTTCAATGCGGCGCATCGATTGTTCAATCTCAATTGGAACGATGAGAAAAACTTTCAGGTTTTTGGAAAATGTTCCAATCCCAATTTCCATGGTCACAATTACGAACTCATCGTCAGCATAACGGGAGAAATCAATCCTGATACGGGTTTTGTGATGAATTTAGATGAATTGAAACAGATCATTCAGGAACAAGTTGATGATTATCTCGACCATAAAAATCTGAATTTGGAAATTCCTGAATTTAGCGATCTGAATCCTACGGTAGAAAATATTTCGGTTGTTATCTGGAACCGAATCCGTGAAAAATTAGATGCTAAATTAAAACTGAAAATTACCCTTTTTGAAACGCCAAGGAATTTTGTGGAGTATTCGGGGAGTTAATAAATAACCTTGTCAAGTTTAATCATCGTGGCGAAAATAACCTTGACAAGGTTGTTAAGAATTCATTTTAATTCTTCTTCGTTTCGCTTTTGATGCGTTTGTAGTTGTCCTTATAATTCTGGATGGATTTCGTAACAATTTCCTTGGCGATTTCAGCATCTTGGAATTCCTCTACGATTACCACTTTGTTTTCCAGTTTTTTATAATCTTCAAAGAAATTCTGCAATTCCACAGTCAAGTGAGGCGGAAGTTCTGAGACGTCGTTTATATGATTGACACTCATGTCATTACTTGCGACAGCGATGATTTTATCGTCGCCTTCGCCGTTGTCAATCATACGCAAAACGCCGATTACTTTTGCTTCGATGATACAAAGCGGATCCACGGCAATTTGACAAATCACAATGATGTCCAGCGGGTCATTGTCTTCACCCAAAGTCTGGGGAATGAATCCGTAGTTGTGCGGATAAGATACCGAGGAGAATAGTACGCGGTCCAGACGCAAAAGTCCGGATGCTTTGTCCAGTTCATATTTGGCTTTACTTCCTTGCGGAATTTCAATAATGGCTTCTACGGTGTCGGGTTGATTTTCGCCCACCGATACGTGGTGCCAGGGATTAAATTTCATTTTAAATTATTTTAGTTAAGGTTAATCCTCCGTAAACTGCCAGTAATCCCAAAAGGAAACTTCCGGCCGAATAAAGAAAAAAACCGATGTAATTCTGATTGTTCAGCATCGATAAATTCTCGTATGCAAATGTGGAAAAGGTGGTGAATCCGCCACAGAAACCGATGGTAAGAAAAATTCTCCATTCTTCATTCATCCATTCGGATTTTTCCGATAAACCAAAGAAAATCCCGATGAGCAAACAGCCCAAAATATTTACGGCAAATGTGCCATAAGGAAAATTCAGTGGTAAAATTCTGGAAAAACCCAAACCCATTCCGTAACGGGCAATACTCCCGAGAAATCCACCTAATCCGACCAATAAAATCATCCTACCCATATTCATTTTTTAGGTTAAACAGAGCAGGAGTCATCAGCCAGTGGCGGTTTTGAATTCAGGGAAGACCCCATTTCCCGCTGCAAAGATAAGCCAATCAATACTTATAAATCCCCGATTTTTATCAGTTTTTCAGAAGCAGCCATTCCGTTAGGGTTGCAACCGGGTTGTCCTTCGGGGATTTCCATTCCCAGATTATCATAAAACTCAATCCAGCCGGGATTAAATTCTGTTTCGCCCGGATTTTTAAAAGTCATCGGGTTCATTTCAAAAATAGAATCTTTGGCAAAAGAATGGTAAACAAAATCGGAACAATAATAGGCGGTGTCGCTCAAAACATAAGAGAAATTATAGGGTTTGCCGAGCATGGTTTTAGCGGATTCAATTGCAGCATCAAAGTCGGGTTGATATTGGGGTTTGATTCGGAAAACTTCGATTTGAGAACCGTCTTTTTTCTGATTTCGGATGAATTCTTTCAGTGGAATCCTTTCGGAACCATTTTCAGGAGCGGCGTGCAAAACCCAGAATTCATTGCCTGATTTTTCTAGAAGTGCAATGTGCGAAAAGTTTGTTTGTTTATCGGTTTGGGTTACTTCGTCAATGGCTTTGGAAAGGTTTCCCGAGGAATTTCCCACAAACAATAAATCACCATTTTTTAAATCGGGATGATTGATGGTTTGGCAGGAAATAATCAGTAAAAAAGATAAAATCAGAAACTTTTTCATGGTGCAAATATAGTCAGATTGAATTTTCCTCATCAAAAGTGGGTATTCATACTACCGTGATTTCCCTGTGATCTATAAGGATTTTTCCTGTTTTTTTGATGTTGAAAATCAATAAAATACTGATTTTCATTATTTTATATTTAAGTTGTAAATTTAAACTTTTGTTAAATTCTGATTATTAAATTAATTTCGCATATCAAATTCTAAAAACTTAAAACAATGACAACAATCAAATTTTTAATTTCGGCAGTGATTGTAACTGCTTTTATTTCTTGCCACCATCAAACCGAAACCAATCCGTCTGACCCACATGATCCCACACCTCCAAAAAACTTGATTACTTACGAGAAAGCTTTTGAACAATTGGACAATTATCGGGTGGCTCATCCTGAAGTGCAGGGAGATCAATATGCATTACGAACTTGGGTTTCGATTGATGAACTTGAAAAATATATTGATTATGTGAGGTCTGAAGGAAAGAAGAACAATATCACAGTAAATGGGATTGAATTTATTCATACCCAATATAATAGTGCAAAGCCAAATATGCCGAATGCATCAAATATGGATTATGATCTTACTTTGATGTACGCACCGACTTATAAAGATAAGACAACAAATAAAAATGAAGCTTTTGATCCGATGAATTCAGAAGTTGGAAAACCAAAAAAATTGAGTGAAGTTTTTGCTATGAAAATGGTTTCAGATTCGTTAGATATTCAGGCAAAATCAGATACTTTATCAAATATTGATCAAACTAATAAACCAAGCGGATCCAGTGGTATTGCAAATACGCTGCATACCTGCCCAAATATTTGCCCTTAATTTAATAAGTTTAATTTTTTGTGGAAACATTACGTGTGTTAATTGAAGTAGCTACCTATATTCAATTGTTTACTTTTTTTATCAGTTTATTAACCTGGTCAAAATATAAACATACTAGATTGAAATACCTGCCAATTTTGTTAGGTGTAACTGCTTGTCTTGAAGTGTTTTGTTATAATTTTTATCCAACTAACAACGTATGGCTTTACAATTTAAAGGCTCTGTTTGAATTTAATTTTTTGTGTTTTATATTTTATGGATATTTAGGAAAGCTTTCCCGAAAAATATGTATTGGAATGATTGCAATTTTTAACCTTATATACTTTTTTAATTTTCTAGTAATTCAAGATTTTAGAACCGATTTATTAACTTACACTTATGTTTTAAGTAGTTTTTTCTTTATTATCATTATAATTATGGTTTTAAACGAAATGCTCAAAGTAGAGAGTTTTGACGGCATTCAAAGGAATTTGTTGTTTTGGGTAAGTGCAGCATATTTTATTTTTTATGCAACGACGTTTCCCATATTTTCAATTTCCAACCTAAAGGAGTTGCTGGGAGATTTTCAACTACCGACTATAAAAGTATTGCTGGTTGTAATACTGATAATGCATAGCACATTTATTACCGGATTTTTATGGAGCAAAAAGAAATATTCTTACTGATTGTCTCAGCTTGTGTGACTTCCCTTGTTTTCAGTATTTCGCTGGTAACCTTGTTTATACTTTACCACAGAAGAAAGGATTATTATCGGAAAGAAATAACCAAAACCCGAATTGAAATTACGGAACAAACGCTTCGGAATATTTCGTGGGAGATCCACGACAACATAGGACAAATTCTTTCCACACTGAATTTATACAGTTACAAAGTCCATGAAGAATCTCCCACGGAATTAAAACCAAAAGTGGGAGAACTTCAGGATTTAATTCAGACTGCCATAACAGAAGTAAGAGGTCTTTCCAAAGCTTTGAATACGGATTACATTAAAAATGTTGGACTGATTAAATCCATTGAATTGGAATTGTCACGATTTGAAAGACTTAAATTTATGGAAGTCGAGTTGATTGTCGAAGGCGAACCTTTTATCATTCCAGATGACAAAGAAATAATTTTGCTCAGGATTATTCAGGAATTCTTTTCCAATTCCATGAAATATGCACGCGCAACCAAAATGGAAGTCGCTTTCAGATTCAAGGGAAAAGAGCTGAATATTTCCGTCAAAGACAATGGAGTAGGCTTTGACAGCACAGCTGTTTTGGGGACAGGGATTATAAATATGCGAAATCGGGCCAAACTTATCGGAGCTTTTCTTAACTTAGACTCAGAAATTAATAAAGGTACCCGACTCGAAATCACATACCGAAAAAAAACTACTGAAAATGTCGCATAAAATTGTAATAATTGATGACCATTATCTTTTTACAAAAGCCCTCGAGGATATGGTCAACAATTTTGAAGGATATGAAGTCCTTTTTTGTGCCGAAAACGGAAAAGACTTTATAAACAAACTAGCCAAAGAAAACGACAAACCCGCCATCGTTTTGCTTGATTTAAATATGCCCATTATGAATGGCTTTGAAACACTTGCATGGATTAAATCTCATAAACCTGATTTAAAAGTGCTCATTCTTTCCATGAACGATGAGGAAAGAAACATCATTCAAGCAGTGAGAAACGGAGCACATGGTTATTTATTGAAAAATACTACTCCAAACGAGTTGAAATCAGCACTAGACCATTTACTTTCCAATGGATTTTACCACAATGAAGTGGTGAGTTCAGCTTTATTGAACAATGTAAACGCCAAACCTCAAAAGCCTCATGAAGCCCTTAAAGAACAAGAAATACGATTCTTAAAACTTGTCTGTACCGAAATGACTTATAAGGAAATCGCTGAAGAAATGGCGCTGAGTCCCAAAACAATTGATGGATACCGTCAGGTTTTATTTGATAAACTCAACATCAAAAGCAGGGTAGGACTTGTTCTCTATGCCATGCATCAAAAAATCGTAGACTGATTTAAATCGCAAAAAATCTTCGCTTAATTTAATACATTTGTAATTATCCATTTTAAAACAGATTACAAATGAAAGTTACAGCCTTTAATCAGATTCATAAAGACTTAGGAGCCAAAATGGTTCCCTTTGCCGGATTCGAAATGCCGGTTCAGTACAAAGGAGTCAATCACGAACACATGGTCGTGCGGGAAGGAGTCGGCGTTTTTGACGTCAGCCACATGGGACAATTCTTTGCAAAAGGACCCGAAGTGGAAAATTTATTGCAGTACATCGGTACGAACGATGTGTCCAAAGTATCCATCGGACAGGCTCAATATACTTGTATGCCCAATGAAAAAGGTGGAATTATTGATGATCTTATCATTTATAAAATTTCAAATGATGAATGGATGCTTGTGGTAAATGCTTCCAATATCGATAAAGACTGGGATTGGATAAACAAACAAAACAAATGGAATGTGCAGTTGGAAAACCGTTCAGACCAAATGTCCCTTTTGGCCATTCAAGGACCGAAAGCCATTGAAGCTATGCAATCCTTGACCGATGTGAATCTTTCAGAAATTCCATTTTATCACTTCGAAATCGCAACATTTGCCGGAATTGAAGACGTAATTATTTCGGCAACCGGTTATACAGGTTCGGGTGGATTTGAAATTTATTTTAAAAATGAAGCTGCCCAAACCATGTGGGAAAAAGTAATGGAGGCCGGAAAGGATTTCGGAATCGAACCTTGTGGACTTGCCTCACGTGATACTTTACGACTTGAAAAAGGATTTTGTCTTTATGGAAACGACATCAACGATGAGACTTCACCACTCGAAGCAGGATTGGGTTGGATTACCAAACTCAACACAGATTTCGTGGCAAAAGATATCATCGCGAAACTTAAGGAGGAAGGCGTTTCCAGAAAATTAATAGGATTTAAAATGGTGGAGAAAGGAATTCCACGTCAGGATTATAAAATTGTTGACGAATATGAAAATACGCTCGGAATCGTAACTTCAGGGACTATGTCACCGATGCTGAAAGAAGGAATCGGATTAGGATATGTAAACATAGATTTCGCCAAAATCGGAACCAATATTTACATCCAAATTCGGGATAAGAATGTTTTAGCCGAAGTGGTTAAAACGCCATTTGTATAATGATTAGTCAATGCTGATATTGAAAAGTTCCTTTTTTTACAAAGGAACTTTTTTTATACAACATAAAATATAAATGGAGTTAGTTTAAAAGAAAAAGCCCCGGAAAACCGAGGCTTCATTTAAGATTAATTAAATCTTACTTCTTAATAATTTTGAAAGTTTCAACCTGTTTACCTTCAAGTTTCACATGGAATATGTAAGATCCCGGAGCAAGAGAAGAAAGATCGATTTTTCCATTTTCAACTTTCATTTCACTTATCACTTTTTGTCCCATCATATTGAATACCGAAACAGATTCAATGGCTTTTTGTGATTCAATGTTCAGCGTATTTTTCACCGGATTCGGATAATAGGCAAAATCAATTGCAGAGATATCATTTAGGCCAAGCGTTTCACATTCGCCCTCAATTGACATCATTCCTTCTACGTTTCCGCCGGTTCCGTCATCATACACGAACCAACTGGTTCCATCATTTTGCCAAGTTGGAAGAGTTGAAGCAGCAAAGTACTCGGTAGATCCCCAATAGGTAAATCCGCCTGTTGTATCCAATGCTGAAGCTACCGCTACCCAATATTTTTTATCCGCTGTGGTAGTTGCGGGGAATGCCTGTGAAGTTGGTAAAGTTAGCTCAACTGTAAACATTGGATAAAACCCGAACAAATATCCGTTTGGTGTAATGGAAGTTGGGGTTAAGTTATCAATAGGAGTTCCAAATGGAGTTCCAACACCTGTTTCACCTTCAAAAAATGAAAGGTTGAAGGTAGTTGGATCCCCGCCTACCGTAACAACTTCCAAAGTAATTTTTTCTACTACGAATTGTGTGTCGGCCAAGACATTGAAATCGTTTGCAGCCATGTATCCATCACTGAAACCGATTCCGCTGTTAGGTTCTCCTGTATGTTCCGGTGCACACGGGTCATAAACTGGAGGATCCTCACAGCTCAGATTGATAACATATTCGCCTGTTTCCGAACTGTAACCTTCAACCATTATGATGTAAGTGCTTGTTCCATCGGAAAGAAATGAAACTTCAGATTGAAGTCCACATGAATCATCATTGAAAGCAATTTCGGTACTTAAAGTACAATCAGAATAAATTCTCAAGGTGGTGTCATAGAAAGATCCACAAAGTGAAACTGTCACTAATTGTTCAGTTCCATCTCCTGTAAAGCTATAGAATACATCTCCTGCAAGGTTTCCACCAGAATCGTTGGCACTTAAAGTGCTACCCGAATCAGAGTCACCGCAAGAAAGTGGGATTGCATCTTCACAATCATCATTGGTTGGCGGTGGTGGACAGTCTACAGAAAGAACGTTCATTGTATATTCACCCAATGTGTTAAAGGCGGTGTCTACAATAACAGGTAAGTAATAAGTCCCTGCAGGGAGATTATAGAATCGAATAGTTCCATTTCCATCACCACAAGTGGTGAAATCATAACTACCAATTACAAAATCGGCGGCCGGACAAGAGTCAGTATAAACAATTAACATCTGTCCGTCCATTACACCCGGTGTAGTTCCACAGTAATCCACCGTTAAATTATTACAATCACCTGTCAGCGTTACAGCTTCCCAAACAGCCGCAAATCCTAAAATATTGATTTCTTCTGTGCTTCCCGTAGCTCCCTCTGTAGTTCCGGTAAAAGTAGCCGGTGTGCCATTTGTAAGCGTGGTAGGTGTAACATCCTCACAATCATCATTTGCAGGTGTTGGAAGTGGTAAATCACTACACATAAGATCAGAATAAGTAGCTTCTAATCCTCCTTGTATGGAGTTGTTTAGAATAATTCCGTTTTCGTTCGCAATTGTGAATGAGGGAACGTTGTCATTCCAGGATCCCATTGTTTCAATATAGAATTCAACCGGATCAGAAGCCGATACAGTCTGAATGTCCGTAAATGGAGAATCTGGATAAGGTCCGCCTGAAAGCAACACACCACCATCCGAATCACGGAATTCCCAACTTACTTCATCTCCAAGACCATTCCCGAATACGGTTACAGTCCACTCACATTCACCGCCTCCACCTCCTGGAAGAAGAACGCTATAAGTGCCCAATGAGGCAACGGAAGGAATGTCGTCGGAAGTATCTGCAGGGAAATAAATATTACCACTTTCAGGAGCCGTTAGCATGGCGGCATACAATTCAGGAGTTATACTCCAAGTAGCCTCGCCGGTAAATGCTTGTGACCCAATTGTGAAAGTAGTAGTTCCTGTAGATGAGTAACTCCATATATTCATTCCGAAATCTGTATTTGAGCCCCCCCGGAAAAGAGAAGGAGAATTGTCAGTAGGTACAGAAGCTGCAGTCAGGGTTGGAGTTCCAACATATGCCGGAGTGCCTATAGCTTGAGTTCCTGCATTTGAGAAAAAGTTTTCCAAAATGAATCCAGTAAAAGTACTTCCGCTTGTGGTGGCCAGAGAGGCAGCAGTAGTTGCGGTGATAGTTACTTGATTTTCTACCGTAAGGTCTACAATCAATAATTCATCACCACCACCTCCACTTTCGGTTGCCAAAATTTCTACATCCCAACCCGTGTGGTCCACAACGGTACTGGCACTAAATTCAAAAGTAATAGCGCCTGAAGTTCCGGTGAATACCGCTGATCCATGGTAGGCAATCATACCCGCTAGTGTGTCGGTATCGGTATTGCTGTTACTGTTATAAAGAAGTGTGCCGGAAGTAGTAGTTCCGTCATAAATTCTTAACCAGTCAAAATTTCCAAAAACTTCAAATGTATGGAACTGAAGTTCAGTTACCCCATCTAGTGTAGTAGTGGTAACGCATCCGCAATTTTTGTAATTACCTGGAAGTTCGGTGCCATTTCCGCCATTCGGATTCAACCCGCCGCCGCCGGGGCCGCCCGTGTCATAAAATCGATCCCCTACAGCAGGCGTAAAAGTTTCTGTAGCACCTGCTGTTGGAATGAAATTTTCCATCGTACCATCTTCCCCTGTTTCAGGGTTCCAGCCAGTTAAATCCGGAGTAGAATTCCAGTTTAACGACAACTGTTGTTGAGCCATGTTAACCTCTTGTTGCTCATCTGCGATCAAGACCTGAGCGCCTAAGCCAATTGGTAGCCACATTAAAATGCAGCATAGAAAATAAAATTGTCTCATAAAAAAGTTGTTAATTTCCTCTAAGGTAGAGAAAAAACTAACAACTTCATTCTTTATGTCAATGATTTTTAATCAGTTGCTTAAACAAACATCGTAATCGGGTTTTCTAAATACATCACCAAAGTTTGCAGGAATTGAGCACCGGTGGCTCCGTCCACAGTTCTGTGATCGCAGGCCATACTCAGTTTCATAGTATTTCCAACAACAATTTGTCCGTTTTTAACAACAGGTTTTTGAATAATTGCTCCTACTGATAAAATACTTGAATTCGGTTGGTTGATAATAGATGTAAAAGACTCAATTCCGAACATTCCCAAATTAGAAACAGAGAATGTACTTCCTTCCATTTCATCCGCTTTCAGTTTACGGTCACGTGCACGTTTGGCCATGTCTTTAACTTCGGTTGAAATATCAAAAAATGATTTGAAATCGGTGTTTTTAATCACCGGAACCAAAAGCCCATCATCTACCGCAACGGCTACACCGATGTTGATATCGCCATGGATAATGGTTTCATCACCTTTCCAGGTTGAATTTACTTGCGGATGTTTGCGCAGAGCAAGCGCGCATGCTTTGACTATAATATCGTTGTATGAAATTTTGAAATCCGGATTGGCTTTGTTGATTTGCTCACGCGAACTGATGCAGTTGTCCATATCTACTTCCACATTCAGATAATAATGTGGAGCTGTAAATTTGGATTCAGCAAGTCGTTTGGCAATTACTTTTCTCATTTGAGAATTAGTCACCGCTTCGCTTTCACGCTTCACATAATTTTGAGCAGATGCCGAAACAGCTTTTGGCTTAAAGTTCTCAACGTCTTTTTTGATGACTCTTCCGTTGTCACCCGAACCTTCTACCTGACTCAGATCAATTCCTTTTTCTTCTGCCAGTTTTTTTGCAAGGGGAGATGCGAAAATACGTTCCCCGGAAGTTACAGCAACCGTTTTTGGCTTTTCTTCTTTCGGAGCTTCCACCGGTTTTGCTTCCGGTTGTTTGGATTCTTTTTTCTCCTCTTTTGGCGCTTCTGCTTTCTTTTTTGGTTTGTCCGCAGAAATGCCCGAAACATCCGTTCCTTCCGGACCGATGATGGCAAGAATTGAATCTACCGGCGCGGCTTTTCCTTCTTCCGAACCGATGAATAAAAGTGTTCCGTCGTATTCACTTTCAAACTCCTGAACGGCTTTGTCGGTTTCGATTTCAGCGAGAATGTCACCTTCCGCTACTTTGTCACCCACTTTTTTATGCCATTTGGCAACCGTTCCTTCTTCCATCGTATCACTCAAACGCGGCATGGTAATTACATTCACGCCTTCCGGAATTTCGCCGGAGGTTTCAGTTTCTTCAGAAGTTTCGGTTTCTTCAGAACTTTCAGATTGAGCTTCGGCAGCTTCCTCTTCCGCTGATGATTCTGTATCCACTTCTTCTGTGTTTTTTTCAGTTGAACTTTCTTCTGAATCCGTAGAAAATTCTTCTCCTTCTTCACCAATGATGGCCAGAATGGTATCTACTTTGGCCGATTTTCCTTCCTCGATTCCTTGATGAAGAAGTACACCGTCGTATTCGCTTTCAAATTCCTGAATGGCTTTATCGGTTTCGATTTCTGCCAGAATATCTCCTTCCGAAACTTTATCGCCGACATTTTTATGCCATTTTACAACTGTTCCTTCTTCCATTGTGTCGCTCAACCGCGGCATTGTAATTTTTTCAGCCATAATTTATTTGTTTTCGAATAGATCTATAAAAGGATAATCGTTTTGAGAATAGGTGTATTTGTACATAGTGTCCTGAGCAGGAAAAGCAGAATCTTCTGCATATTTTTCACATTCTTCTACATCTGCTTTTACTTCGTCAACTATTTTATTCAGTTCTTCCTGCGAAGCCCAATTATTTTCAAGAATGGTATGTTGAACTAATAAAATAGGATCTTCATCTTTGTATTTTTCTACTTCCTCCTTGGTACGATAAGGTTCCGCATCAGACATCGAATGTCCGCGGAAACGATAAGTTCTGATGTCCAAGAAAGTAGGTCCGTCGCCGCGTCTTGCTCTCTCAACTGCTTCAAAAGCGGCTTCTGCAACTTTTACCGGATCCATTCCGTCCACCGGCATAGAAGGCATTTCATAACCAAGACCTAATTTGTAAATATCATTATGGTTGGCAGTCCTTTCAACCGAAGTTCCCATGGCATATCCGTTGTTTTCACAAACAAAAACCACCGGAAGTTTCCAGTTCATCGCCATATTGAAAGTTTCGTGAAGGGTTCCCTGACGGGCAGCACCATCTCCAAACAGACAAATCGTGACATTATCACGTCCGTTGTATTTATCGCCAAAAGCCATCCCGGCACCTACCGGAATCTGACCTCCCACAATTCCGTGTCCGCCATAGAAATGATGTTCTTTGCTGAAGATGTGCATGGAACCACCCAAACCTCTTGAAGTTCCGGATTCTTTTCCGCATAATTCAGCCATTACTCTTTTGGGATCCACACCCATGGCCATTGGCCAAACGTGGCATCGGTATGCAGTAATAACCTTGTCAGCAGGCTTCATCGCATGCAGAAATCCTGCAGGAAGCGCTTCCTGTCCATTATATAAATGTAAAAATCCTCTGATTTTCTGTTTCAAGTATAGGGAACGGCATTTGTCCTCAAATCTTCTCCAAAAAGTCATTTCTCTGTACCACTGGAGATAAGTTTCTTTAGTTATCTTTTCCATAAAAGCTTCGTGAAAGGCAAATTTAGGCGTAATAATTTATTTGTGCAAACCTCATTTAGGATAACATGTCATTGTTAAAATGCAAAGGCAAAAGGGAGGAAGCAGACGGTAGCACGATTACCGTTCCGCTCATATTGTGTAACATGATTTCAATAGGCTGACCTTGAAGACTTTCGTATTCCAATAATGTTTGACGGCAAAGTCCGCAGGGCGAAACATCTTTGGATGTATCGAGTACTGAAATGGCCAGTTTTAATTTTTTAGATCCCGGGAAATTGGCGTGTGCATAAGAAAGCAAAGTTCTTTCGGCGCATACCCCCACCGGATAGGAAGCGTTTTCTTGATTACTGCCTGATAAAATTTCTCCGTTTTCTAAAAGAATTGCTGCGCCAACCCGAAATTTGGAATAGGGTGCATAGGCTTTTTCTGCGGCTTTTTTTGATAATTCGATTAGATTTTGGTTCTCCTCGCTTAATTCGGAAAGGGTATTATATTTTTGATATTCAAATTGATAAGTTTTCTTCTCCATAAATTTTCTCTAAAAGGACAGCCAATTTAGAAATTATTATTAACTTTTAATTCTAAAAACCAACTTAAATGCTAATCAAAATTTTCGGTAGTGCCATTTTTGGTGTTTCGGCAAAAACCATTACCATAGAAGTCAATTACGACATTGGAGTCGGCTACCATCTCGTGGGGCTTCCTGATAATGCGATCAAAGAAAGTAATTTCCGTATTTCGACGGCGCTCTTGAACACCGGATTTAAGGTTCCGGGCAAAAAAATTACCATCAACATGGCGCCAGCCGATTTGCACAAAGAAGGTTCGGCTTATGATCTGGCTATTGCAATGGGTATTTTGGCCGCCTCGGAACAAATAGAATCCGAAGGAATTTCTGACTATTTGATTATGGGTGAACTCGCCCTTGATGGAGAAATCCGTCCGATCAAAGGTGTTTTGCCTATTGCAGTTCAGGCGAGAGACGAAGGTTTCAAAGGATTTATACTTCCTAAACAAAATGCCAAAGAAGCTGCCATCGTCAACGGATTGGACGTAATTGGAGTAGAAAATATTTCGGAAGTAATTGAATTTTTCAACGATAAAAAGCACATTGAACCTACAAAAATTGATATTCAGAAAGAATTTTACGAACAATTAAACTCCTTTCCTTTTGACTTTGCCGATGTAAAAGGACAGGAAAATGTCAAACGTGCATTGGAAATCGCTGCGGCAGGCGGACATAATATTATCCTCATCGGTCCGCCCGGAAGTGGAAAAACAATGTTGGCCAAAAGAATACCTTCTATACTTCCACCTTTAACTATAAACGAGGCACTCGAAACAACGAAAATCCATTCGGTAGCGGGAAAACTAGGTGAGAAAACTTCTCTGATGACCGTTAGACCTTATTCGTCCCCTCATCATACGATTTCTGATGTTGGCCTGGTAGGTGGTGGATCTTTCCCGCAACCAGGAGAAATTTCATTGGCACACAACGGAGTTTTGTTTTTGGATGAACTTCCCGAATTCAAACGCACCGTTTTGGAAGTCATGCGTCAGCCTTTGGAAGACCGGGAAATTACTATTGCCCGTGCAAAATTCACCGTGACTTATCCTTCCAGTTTTATGTTGGTCGCATCCATGAATCCAAGTCCGAGTGGGTATTTTCCCGACGATCCCAACAATACTTCTTCTTTACAGGAAATGCAGCGATACATGAACAAAATCTCCGGGCCTTTGATTGACCGGATTGATTTACATATTGAAGTAAATCCGGTTCCTTTTGATGATCTTTCGGCCGAAAGAAGCGGAGAGAAGAGCATTGAAATCCGAAAAAGAGTAATGCAAGCCCGTGAAATTCAAACGGAACGATACAAAGATTTGCCTAACATTCATTACAATGCCCAAATTGGTCCGAAACAACTGGACGAATATTGCCAATTGGATGAAACCGGCAAAAACCTGATTAAAATCGCGATGGAAAAACTTAATCTTTCAGCTCGTGCCTATGACCGGATTCTAAGAGTGAGCCGTACGATTGCCGATCTGGAAGGAAGCGAGGGACTTCAAAGTTCACACATTGCAGAAGCGATTCAATATAGAAGTTTGGATCGTGAAGGGTGGGGGATTTGAGTTTGAGGGTTTGAGAGTTTGAGGGGAAGAGAATAATGGTTAGATTGATTTAGTTTATTAAAGAAAAAAATATAGTGTATGGCTACAATTAAATTACATACTGATTTATTGGTTTATCAGAAATCATTCGACTCGTCAATGCAGATTTTTCAGTTATCTAAAAGGTTTCCCAAAGAAGAGGTTTACT
>JAEWHB010000182.1 GCA_023388015.1 Bacteroidota bacterium | reverse complement strand
TACTGCGCCAATAATTACTACCCTGAATGAGTCGGTCCAGATTGATAATCATCCCAAAATGATTGGAATTGGAACCTTTGTAATAATTGGCGTGCGCAAATTCAAAACGAAAAGAACTGATTCGAATCCCAAAACCATACGTCAAACCAGCAAAAGTCCGTTGATCTTCCAGTTTTAATTCATTTCCTCGTTTGAAATTATAACCAAGTCTGATATTGAATCCGCGTCCTGGAAAAAGTTCACCACCGATGGAAACGTGGTCAATAACCTTCCTGCCAAATCCAACTTCCTGCCCGTTTTCGTTATACGGCATAGAAATGTCAAATTTCTGCAAGTCGTGCAAAGTCAAACTTAATTCCAGTGGAACATATTCCAGTCGATGTGAAATGCCGAGGTTTATCTGCAAAGGGAGTTTCTCCTGAGTGCCGGCATAAGTCTGGAGTTGGGTTCCTATATTTCTCACAGAAAGCGCCACATTTGTATTGTAATCAATATCGTGAAAAACCAATCCTAAATCGGCTGCAATGGCGTGAGAAGTATAACTTTCAATTCGTGAATTGATGTATTTGGCATTTACCCCTACGGTGAAAAAATCGCTTAGATTTCGGGCATATCCTACTACGATTGCCGCATCTTTGGCACTGAAATCACCGGTTGGATTGTCGTTTTCATCATAACCTCTGAAATCTCCATAATCCACATATTGTCCGTGGATGGAGAAAAATTCATCATCGTCATACTGATAAACTGCAGAAACCGTCCCGAAATTCACATCGGCAAGGTAATTTATGTAATTAATCCCGAGTTGTCCGTGTGATTGTTCGTTCATCAGCGCCGGGTTCCAATAAGACATATTGGGGTCGCTGTCCCATGCCGATTGTGCATTTCCTCCCAACGCGGCCTGACGCGGCGAAGTGGTGATATTGACAAATTCGTATACACGCGTTCCGTCCTGGGCAGAAGCCATAGTCGTTAGGATTAAAAACAGAAACACGAGGTTTTTTATCATTCGGCAAAAGTAATAATAATGTAGATAACGGAATTTGTCAAAAATTCGTGTGTAACTATCTTTTTAAGTTAGGAAAAACAAATCTATTTTCAAATGTCGGGGGTCATTCTTTTTAGGTAAAAACTTCAGGAACTTAGTATTGAAAAATAAGAAGAACGAATTATTAATCATAAAACAAATAAAATGAAACAGAGAGTTCCCGTAACACAGATTATGTCAAAAGATTTAGTAACCTTAAATCCTACCCAATCTTTATATGACGCTGAAAAATTATTTAACAAACACAGCATCCGTCATATTCCGGTTGTGGAAGGGGAGCGAATCGTGGGTGTCATCAGCCGTTCTGATCTGTTGAGAATCAGTTTTGCCGATCTGAATGAAAACGAAGAAACCGTTGATTCGGTGGTATATGATATGTATACGATTCCGCAGGTGATGACAAGAATTCCGGTTTCCGTCGAGTCAGACGCCACCGTTAAAGAAGTTGCGGAAATGCTTGCCAAACAAAGTTTCCACTCCATTCCGGTTGTAGACAATGGTAAATTGGTAGGAATTGTTACCACCACCGATTTGATCAATTATTTGCTGGAGCAGTATTGAAAATAATTCCTTATTGTTTTAGGAATAGAACCTCGTCTGAGTCTGTGCCTCGGCGAGGTTTGATTGTGTGTATATTTCCTTCAGAACATTCTTGATTTCTTTCCGTTTCTTGATTTCAAACAAGTGCTGTAAAAAATATTTTCCCTTCCTATTAATTTATCATTGAATTGGATTTTAGAAAATCCCTAAATTCGCTCAATGGCAGGAAAACTATTTTTGGTACCCACACCTATCGGGAATTTGAAGGATATGACCTTCCGGGCGATTGAAACCCTGAAGGAATCGGATTTGATCTTGGCGGAAGACACCCGGAACAGCGGAATCCTGTTGAAACATTACGAAATTTCCACGCCCATGCGCAGCTATCATGCCCACAACGAACACAAAGTTACGGACGAGATCATTCGCCAACTTCAAGAAGGAAAAACTTTTTCCTTGATTACCGATGCCGGTTCGCCCGGTATTTCCGATCCCGGTTATTTATTGGCAAAAGCCTCGGTGGAAAATGGAATTGAGGTAATTGCGCTTCCCGGTGCCACTGCCTTTGTTCCGGCTTTGACAGTTTCGGGTCTGATTTCAAACGAATTTGTTTTTGTCGGATTTCTACCGGTAAAAAAAGGTCGCCAAACCAAATTAAACGAATTAAAACAAGAAAAAAGAACCCTGATTTTTTATGAATCTCCACATAAAATTACGAGAACTTTAAAGGATTTGTCAGAATTTTTTGGTGCGGAGAGAAAAGCAAGTCTTTCAAGAGAAATTACCAAAAAATTTGAAGAAACACTGCGCGGAACGCTGGAAGAATTGCATAAAATTTCGGAAGAACGAAACCTTAAAGGCGAAATGGTTTTGGTGGTGGAGGCCTTTAATCCCTGAACCTCACATCTCGTATATTCAGTTGCAAATAGGAATTTCCTTTCCAATGGTTTTCTTCAATTGAATACACCACCTCAAATCTTCTGTACTGAAAGTCTTTGGAAAATGTGCCCATGTTAAAGGCCACAGCGGGCATTTTAATGTTTCCATCTACAAGCGTCAACCTGAGGTGTTCGCCATTTTTACCCATTTCCTTAATGTTTCCCCCAATGAGGTTTTGAGTCAGAAACAAAGGCGTCATATTTTCCGGTCCGAAGGGCTCCATTTGATTTAGCACCTTTAAAAAATAAGGCGTGATACCTGAAAATTTTATTTCCGTGTCTATTTCCAGCGAAGGTTTTCGTTGAATCGGTCGAATTTTCTCTTTGACTAAGTTTTCAAATCTCTCTTTGAAAGTTTCGAAATTTTCAATCGGCATTGTCAATCCGGCCGCAAATCGATGTCCGCCGTATTTGGTCAACAAATCGGAACAACTATCGATTACTTCATATATATCAAAATCCTTTACAGAACGCGCCGATCCCGTGATTTCGCCATCGTTTCCTTGGGTAAGTACAAGCGTAGGCCGATAAAAAGTTTCAATCATTCGGGAAGCGACTATTCCCAAAACACCTTTGTGCCAATTCGGGTCATAAACCACCGTCGTATAGCGGTTTTCTTCTCCATTTCGGTGAATCATTTCAATGGCTTCGGTCGTAACCTGACTATCTGTTTCTTTTCTTTCGTCATTTAAATTATTGATTTCCAATGCAAAGTCAGAAATTTTCACATCATCTTCTGCAATCAATAGTTCTACAGATTGAGAGGCGTGTTTCAGTCGTCCGGTAGCATTGATTTTGGGAGCAATTGAAAATACAATATTGGAAATATTAAGTTTTTCCTTATGCTTTTCTCCCAGCAAACTCCTCAATCCGGGGCGGGGTGATTCCTGAATTTTTTTCATGCCGTAATAGGCCATCGTCCTGTTTTCTCCTATGATGGGCACTATATCAGCAGCAATGCTGACAACTAATAAATCCAGGTATTTTTCGAGATTGGCCTTGTCATGTCCAAGCTTTTCTGCCAAAGCCTGCATCAATTTAAATCCGACGCCACAGCCGCTTAATTCTTTGAATGGATACTTACAGTCGTTACGTTTAGGATCCAGAACCGCAACAGCATCCGGTAATTTTTCTCCGGGTAAATGATGGTCACAAATGATAAAATTGATGTTTTTTTCATTGGCATATTCAATTTTATCCACGGCCTTTATACCGCAATCCAGCGCAATGATGAGCGAGAATCCATTGTCTTCGGCAAAATCAATTCCCTGAAAGGAAATACCATATCCCTCTGAATATCGGTCGGGAATATAGTAAGAAACATTTGGATAAAAAGATTTGAGAAATCCGTACATCAGCGCAACGGCGGTGGTTCCATCCACATCATAATCACCGTAGACCAATATATTTTCTTGATTTTCAACTGCTTGCAAAATCCTCTCCACTGCCCTATCCATATCCTTAATTTGATAAGGGTCATGAAGATGAGAAAGTTCAGGACGAAAAAATTTCCGCGCAGATTCAAAAGAATCTATACCTCTTTGTGCCAAAATAATGGCAAGAGGATGCGGGAGCTTAACCTCCTCCATCAAAAGTCGGACGGTTTCAGGGTCTGGGGCGGGTTTTATCACCCATTGGTTTTTCATTTCCAAATGGTAATTAATCCCCTAATTTAATACTTTTATTTCTTATTGACCGCTTTCATGTATTTTTCCAAAGCCATGGTCATGGAAGGAGTTTCGGGTGTAGGAACTTCAATATCGATACGCAAACCCATTTCTTTGGCTGCTTGAACCGTGGTTTTCCCGAAAACAGCAATTCGGGTTTGATCTTGAACAAATCCCGGAAAATTTTCAAATAATGATTTAATTCCTGAAGGGGTAAAGAATACCAAGATGTCATATTTCACATCTCCCAAATCGGATAAGTCACTGGAAACCGTACGACAAAGTATTCCTCTGTCCCAATTTAGACCCATTTCGTCCAAAAATTTAGGAACATCCGGTTTCAAAACATCGGAAGATGGTAAAAGGAATTTTTCATCTTTGTGCTTTTTGAAAAAAGATGCTAAATCCTCTATTTCCTTCTCACCTATATAAGTTTTTCTTTTTCTATAAACGATGTACTTCTGCAAATAAAAAGCGATGGCTTCTGACTGACAAAAATATTTCATGTCATCAGGAACTTGAAAGCGCATCTCTTCTGCCAACCTGAAATAGTGATCAATCACATTACGGCTGGTGAAAATAACCGCTGTATATTTTGAAAAATCAATTTTTTGTTGTCTTACATCTCTAGCATCTACTCCCTCAACTTGGATAAACGAGCGAAAATCTATTTTGACTTTATTCCGCTTGCTTAAATCAAAATAAGGAGAGGATTCTGTAGTGGGTTGTGGTTGAGAAACGAGGATGGATTTTACTTTCATTTGCATGTTTTAATTACCACATATTTAGAAACTTGAATAAGACCAATAGGGGCAATATTTCCAGTGCGCAAAGATACAAAATATTATAATACCAAATTTTACTTTGTTTTTCGGGCTGATTTTTAAAAATATAACGATAGGTACTCACCCTGATTATGATAAGCAAAACAACTAAAATGCCCAATATTATTTGCTTATATGCATCTGTAAAGTAAAAAAGCAGAACCGCTGCCCAAAGGATAAATACAGAATAAGCCCGAAAAAAATTCAGGGCTTTCAAATTAAAATTACGGTCGTAGCTAATTCCAAATGCATAAGCAGCCACAGTTCCCAAAACAGATCTCGCACCATAGAATACCAAAATCAAAACAGCAATCGCGAGCGTCTTTAAAACAGGAGTATAAAAAATATAATCATAATCAGAAGCTAAATATCCCATCATGATGGCACCTGCCAAAACCGCAAAACAAAATTGGAAAATAACCCCAAAAAGCGCTTGATTATCATTGACCTCCTGAAATTTTTCCATATTCCGGAGCGACTCATAGTTATTTGAAAATAAAATTCTACCGATTACGATAATCGTCATGGTAAGCAACAAAATATAAATCACCCAATCGAGGTCCTCAACAGGGCGTTCCAGAAAAAAAACGGATAACATGCTTTTCATAAACTTTGCAAAAATACAAAAGCAGTCCGTAGATATGAATTATATTAGCGCCATATTTCGAATCTATGTCGGAAAACCTTGTCATCATTCCTACCTACAACGAAAAAGAAAACATGGACGCTGTTTTGCGCCGTGTGTTTTCCCTTGATGTCGAATTTGATGTTTTGGTCGTCGATGACAGTTCTCCCGACGGCACGGCAGGTATCGTCCGGCAACTTCAAAATGAATTTCCACGACTTTTTCTGGAAGTAAGAAAAGAAAAAGACGGATTAGGGAAAGCTTATACACATGGTTTCAAATGGGCGCTGGAGAGGGATTACCAATACATTTTTGAAATGGATGCAGATCTCTCACACAATCCCCAGGATTTGCCAAGGCTGCTGGAGGCACTCAAAGAGGATGCCGACGTAGCCATCGGTTCGCGATATTCCCATGGCGTAAATGTCGTCAACTGGCCTATGAGCAGGGTTTTATTATCTTTTATCGCTTCGAAATACGCCCGATCTATCACAAGACTTCCGGTTCATGATGCCACAGCCGGATTTGTCGGATATAAAAGAATTGTATTGGAAACGCTGGATTTGAATCAAATTAAATTCAAAGGTTACGGTTTTCAGATTGAGATGAAGTACAAAGCTTGGCGCAAGAAATTCAGACTTCGCGAAGTTTCCATCATCTTTGTTAACCGAATAGCAGGTAAATCCAAAATCAGCTCCAACATCCTCGGAGAAGCTGTTTTCGGAATTTTGATGTTGAGAATTCGAAGTATATTTGGAAGGTTATGAAAAAACTAGGGCTTTTTGGATTTATAATCACTTTTTTGTTTGCTTGCACAAGTATTGTGGAGAAGCCCAAAAATCTTATCGAACAAGAAAAAATGGTCCATATCCTTACTGATGTTTACATGCACCAACAAGCTTCTTACTTATCCGAAATAAATCATGATAATTTGGGATTGGCAAAAATTGATGCACAAATTCTCTTTAATCATCAGACCAATTCAACCGATTTTCAGGAAAGTTTCCGCTATTACTACCTCCACCCGGAACTTTACAAGGAGATTCTGATCGAAGTGCGTGACAATCTCGAATCAAAACTTCCTGAAGCTGATCGCAAAAAAAGAATAGAAGACCGCAACAACAAGGAAAAAAAATAATTCTTTTTTATTGGAGAAACTTTCTGATGAAATTCAGGGTTTCCTGAGGCGCTTCCAAATGTGCCATGTGTCCTGTTTCCAACTCCAGAACTTCAATATTTTCTTTATTCGGAATAATTTCTTTCAATTCTTCGGGATTGACGGCTTTGTCGTACTTACCCATAATAATTCCGATTTTTCCCGGAAATTCTTCCAGCAAAAAGCTCCGATCTGTTCGCAGCCGCATTCCTTTGAGAGCCGCAGAAACACCTTGAAGAGAAGTTTCGCGGGCAAGCGCTTTGGCCAATTCAATTTCAGGTTTTAATTTTTCTAAATTCTTTTCGGCAAAAAGCGATGGAATGCTCATTTTGATGAGTGTATCCAGATTTTTTTCGGCTGTATCCACGGCTTTGAGACGTTGTTCTTTTTTATCGGGTGTATCGGGAAAAGTGGTGGAATTCATCAGAATAAAACCACTTACCGCATCTGGAAATAATTCGGCGTAAGCCAAAGTAACATATCCGCCCATGGAATGCCCTACAAAAACTGCCGTGGAAACGCCCAGAAAGTTCAGCGTTTCTTTTACTTCTCTTGCCATTTGTTCCATGGTGTGTTCTTCATCGAAATTTGGCGATTCACCATGCCCCGGAAGATCGAGAAGAATTATTTTGTGCGAAGCAGAGAGTTCATCCACCATAGATTTCCACATCTTCCTGTTTTCCAAATATCCGTGCAGGAGCACGACCGGATTTCCATAACCTTTGACTTCGTAATTCAACATTTTCTAGCGTATTAAGAGATTCCTTGTAAATTTACAGAAAGTTTTCGGGTATGCGTTTCGCCTTTTGTATGTTAATGAGTGTTTTTTTTATTTTTTCATGTAAATCGGGTTCCAAAACTCCGATTGCCCAACCTGTGGAATTTGACAAAGCTGCGTATGCAGAAAATCTGAAAAAAGAAAGAGACAGTCTTAATGCGGGAAAAGTTGAAATGGCCGCAAAACCTCAAACAGATTCAGCGATTGTAAAAAAGCCAGATCTTGAATTTACCGAAACCACCGATACAATCCTATTCAAATTCATTTATGGAAAAGCAAAAATCGACACGGCAAAACTGCCCCGACAGAAAATGGTCTTTTTGCTTAATTCCGATACGGCTAATAAAATCCGGCTGAAACTCAGCGCTCAGGACAGTTTGGGCAACCTCAGGATTTCACAGATCATAGATTCAAAAGGAAATTCAGACGGTCCATTCGGTCGTGAGCTGGAATTTCCGGTTGTGGAAAAAGGATTGCACACCATAATCGTTTCAGAAAGTCAGATGCAGGGAGACGCCTGGGGTGGAAAATTCAGTTTGGAAGCGCAACTGATTTGGTAGGTTTAAGTAATTTTGAAAATATAAGAAATATCAGTTTTAGCGAATTTCTCCCCCTAAAATCGTAACAAATTAATAAATTGTTCAACCAATAAACAAAAATTAAATTTTCTATGAAAAAATTTGGACTTGCGTTCGC
>JAEWHB010000117.1 GCA_023388015.1 Bacteroidota bacterium | reverse complement strand
TTGAAAATCGTAACAAAGCCTATGGCGCTTATGTACTCAGAACCGGTGAAGGTGAAAACCTTTTGAAGTCTTTATTGATCGGACTTTTTATAATTGGAGTTTTAGTTGCAATCTTTTCTTTTACCAAAAAAAACAACGAAACAATAGTGGAAGATGAAATGCCAATTCCTACCGTACATCATTTTAAAAAGATTGTGGATGAAAAACCTCCGTTGCCAGAAAAACCTGCGACCCCCAACGTTATTCCGGCGGCTACTACACCCGATAAAACGGACAGTCAAATCACACCCAATCCGACTGAAAAACCTGAAGTAGAGCAACCTTTGAGTTTAGGTAAAGTTACAATGCCAAATATTGGAACGGTCGGAAGTGAAGGAACTATCAAATCTGGTGGAGAAGTAAATGGAACAGTAAATACCAGCGATGGAACTACTGATGCGCCGAGCGCTCCTACTCCGGAAAAAATCTTCACGGTGCGTGACGTGACCAAAATGGCGGTTTTTCCCGGTTGTGAAAATGCCGGCAAAACGAAAAAAGATTTAGAACAATGCATGGCGATGAAATTACAGGAAGAACTTGGTGTTCAGCTGGATGGTTTCGGTGAAACTGCCGCTGCCAACAACATCGGAATTGCCAAAGCCAAACTTCATTTTGTTGTGGATAAATCTGGGAAAATAGTGGATGTAAAAGCACTAAACGGCGGAAATGAAAAATTCAGCAAAGAAGCACAAGAAGCTTTGAAAAGAATTTCAGACCGTTTGTCAAAAAGAGGAAAGTATTTACAGCCTGCCGAACTCAGTGACGGAACCGTTGTCAATATGAATTTCACGATTCCAGTTCAGTTTCAATTGCAATAATAATTTGGTTAATTGTAAGGGAAGCTCTGCAAATGCAGGGCTTCTTTTTTTTTATCGGATTGTTTTAAAATCAAAATTCACAAACACAAAAGGATGTTCGTCGTTATTTTTAGAAATGGTGAGTTTTTGAGATTTATTCGAAACAATTTCAGATTCCGTCAGAATCATTGTTTTTAATTCTTCATCCGATTTATCCTGAAGGTCATCGGCATAGAAAATCAAGGAATTTCCCTGGATAGCATCATAGGTCCAAATCTGAAATACGCAGTCTAGTTCTCCGAATTTCATTTGGGATGACAACAATATTTGCGTATCGTCATCAAGTGGAATGTTTTCAAAATTTCGTGTCATCATTTATTATTTTTGAATTAAATAATCAGTTACAGATTTCCAGTCGGGAAATTTTGGAGTGAAAATATGGATATGTTCGCCTTCAAATTCAGCGGCGCCGTTATGGAGCCTGTCGTCAATCAGGAAATCACCGTTCAATAGTTCTTTGTTATGGGTCAAAATCAAGCGTTTGTACATTGAAGGAAGATGTTTTTCTACCCAAATTCTTTTCTGCATCCAAGCCAATGTGTTTTTCCAGGGCGCAGTCGAAAGTATGTAAACTTCAAAATATTTCTCCAGTTCGGCAACGGATTGAAGCGCGTCTTTTATAGGTTCAGCGTCCAGAAAAACCGTTTCTGAAAAATCAATCAAGTCGGTTGCTTCTTTGTAAGTTCCAGATTCAATTTGAGCGAATTCTACTTTAACTTGTGCAATCAGATCGACAATCACGCCGTCTAAATCAATAAATAATCTTTTCTTTTTATTCATGTCTTTGTTTTAATTACTTAACAAATCTAATCTTTCAAAACGTCATTATGCGTCGTTAAAAATCAATTTGAAAAATTTAATTTTAATTATCTTTGTGGGAAATGATCAGAAACTACATCAACATCGTCATGGGAATCCTCTATGCTTTCATAGGCGGATTTGTCATCATAAGAAATTGGTTTTTAACGGATTTAAGCCCACTTGCTGCCAAAGCATTGGGTATCTTATTTATAATTTATGGTATTTTCAGAATTTATCGGGCAATCAAAGCCATACGTGAGCAAAATCTTTAGTGGAATTTTATTTGGGTTGCTGAGTTTCTTCTTTTTCTCTTGTGGAAATCTGCAAGAAGAGACTTCTCATCAGCGAGGCGAAATGACCATTTATGCCGATCCCTCCAATAAAAGTTTGCTGGAAGCGCTTACACAGATTTATACAATGAAATATCCGGAAGTAAAATTTGAAATTATTTACAAACCGGAAAACCAGGTTTTGAAAGATCTGCAAGATACCATTGCGGCTGCGGCTTTTATAAATCAACCATTGAGCGAACAACAAGCTAAATATATCGCACAACAAACAGACGTTACACCAAGATCTACGCTTCTGGCGTATGATGCGGCGGTTTTCATAACTTCCATTGAAAATCCGATGGATTCTATCACACTGGATCAAATCAAAAACGGAATTCTGGAAGGCAATAGTCAAATTATTTTTGATGACGGAAATTCCGGGAATTTCAATACGGTTCGGAATGTTTTGAAACTTGAAATCCCACAAGGAAAATCGATTCAGGCAGAAGAAAACGCCCAAAAAGTTATCGAATTCGTTCAGAAATCGCCAAAATCTGTTGGTGTAATCGGTATGAACGAAATCAGCGAAAAAGACAATCCGGAAGTTAAGGCATTGCTTCAAAAAATTAAAATTTTGAAGATCATAGATGAAAACGGTGTGGCTCAGACACCGGAAGTTCCGAATATTTTGGCCTTAAATTATCCGTTTTTCAAAGGTGTTTATTTCATCGTTCGAGAACCCGGATTTGGCATTGGTAGTGGGTTTTCAAGGTTTGCAGGTTCCAATCAGGGGCAATTGATTGTGAAACGAGAAGGACTTCAACCCAACTTCCTGTATGACCGTGAAGTACAAATCAATCTGGAAAGTGTCGAGTAATCTTAATCCGGCTCGATAAAATCCATTCAGATTTGGTTCCAAATCTTTCATTTTTTCATGGTGGTTGATCTTTTAAGATTTGTTTTCTCCACTAAATCCCGCTAAAATTCAGCAAGTTTCCAATTCCAACAATTTAGTTTTTGTTGATACTTAGTTGAAAATTGTTGATAGATTTTAAATTAATTTCACATGGTTCACTTAAAATTTTTGTCAATTAGACAAATTGAAAAATTGAAAGGAACACATGAAAAAGAAAATATTTGTACT
>JAEWHB010000103.1 GCA_023388015.1 Bacteroidota bacterium | reverse complement strand
ATCTTTGCCCTAATAGTCCTGCGGATTCCCGTAGGATTATTCTTTTATAAATTGATTAGATTATGGCAAATATACAATATGTAACGAAAGAAGGGCTCGATAAATTGCGTGCCGAACTGGATCAACTTGAGTCAATAGAAAGACAAAAAATCACGCAGCAAATTGCCGAAGCCAGAGACAAAGGCGATTTATCTGAAAATGCCGAATATGATGCTGCAAAAGAAGCGCAAGGGCTTTTGGAATTGCGTATTTCAAAAATAAAGGATCAAGTGGCCAATGCAAGAGTAATCGACCCCTCCCAATTGGATAGCTCCAAAGTTTCTATTCTCTCTTCCGTGAAAATTAAAAACATCGCCAACGGAATGGAAATGAGTTATACACTTGTTCCCGAAACGGAAGCAGATCTTGCGAAAGCAAAAATTTCGGTTAATACGCCAATTGCCAAAGGGCTTTTGGGAAAAAAAGTTGGAGAAGTTGCCGACATCACACTACCAAACGGCTCGCAGATGCAGTTTGAAGTTTTGGACATCAAATTAGATTAAACCATGGCCAGCATTTTCACAAAAATTATCCAAAACGAAATTCCATCTTATAAAATTGCGGAAGATGAAAACTACATCGCAATTTTGGATGCATTCCCGCTGGTAAAAGGCCATATTTTGGTTATTCCAAAAAAAGAAGTCGATAAAATTTTTGATTTGGATAAGGAAACCTATCTAGGATTGATGGGATTCGCTTATAAAATTGCACCCGCAATCGAGAAAGCCATTCCCTGCCTGAGAGTTGGGGTGGCAGTAGTAGGGTTAGAAGTTCCGCATGTTCACGTTCATTTGGTTCCGCTAAATACGATGAACGATATCAACTTCACACAACCCAAATTGAAATTGAGCAACGAAGAAATGACCGAAGTTGCTGAAAAAATTAAATCTTATTTATAATAAAAAAATGAACAAATTCATCAAATTAATCATAGCAGCTTTAATGATCGCAGCAGGTATCTATATGTTTACCGACCGTGAATATGCTTGGGGAACCATTTTGATTGTTTTGTCTATAGTTCCGATTTTACTTTTCTTTCGAAATGAATATATTTTACTTGCTTTTTGGCAAATGCGCAAGCAAAACATAGAAGGAGCGAAAAATTGGTTAAAGAAAATTTCCAATCCCGAGTCGCAACTTGTACGTAAACAAATGGGTTACTACAACTATATGATGGGAATTACAGAGGCGCAAAACAATGTAAATTTGGCCGAAAAATACATGCGAAAAGCATTGGATTATGGACTAAGTTTCAAACATGACCGAGCAATGGCCAAAATGAGTTTAGCCGGTGCTGTGATGGCTAAAGGCAGAAAACAAGAAGCCGAAATGTTACTTAAAGAAGCAAAACAACTGGATAATCAGGGAATGTTTGCTGACCAAATCAAAATGATGCAAGAGCAAATGAAACGTGTAAACGTGGGGAAAAACATGCAGAATCCACATATGCGAAAAAGAGGAAAATATTTCTAATCAAAAATCCCGGAATGAACCGGGATTTTTATTTATACTTTATCTGATTTATCTTTCTTGAATATTGAAAAAACCAATCCGCCCATTACCGAACCATAAATCGTGCTGTTATAAGGATTGGACGTAATAGCGCAACTCCCTGAATTACAACCAATAAAATGCCAATATAAAAAACCAGAAATCGCACCTACTAAAATTCCGGCGATTAATAATTTATGTTGAATAAATAATTTCATATTCGTTTGTTTAATTTTTTAATGCTCAAAAAGCAGACCTTAAATTTCGGATTTTTAATTTGATTTTATTGCAAAAACTCGGACAACCGAAGCTTTTCCTTTGTGCGAATTTCCTTCGTTCAGATTAACATTCTCGAACTTAGCTTCTAAAAATTCAAGATTTGCAAAATCCGATTTCAATTCTTCCAAATCCCAAAGCATTTCGGGATTTCGTGGGCCTCCTGCCGTCGGATTTTCTTTTTGATTTCTGCTATGTTCTTTGCTAAATCCTTCCAAAATCAAAATTCCGCCGGGCTTTAAAGCTTTAGAAATTCTCTGGTGAATTTCTTTTCTTTTTTCCTTTGGAAAATGCGAATAAATCAAAACGATCGCATCAAAAGAACTTTCTTTCACTGGGAAAAATTCCGCATCGGAAATATAATAATCCATCGAAACATCATTTTTCTGTGCTAGTTGCAAAGCTTTTCTTTTCCCGATTTCACTTTGATCAAAAGCCGTTACTTCCCAACCAAGTTTGGCAGCAAAAACCGCATTTCGTCCTTCGCCTTCCGCTACAAACAAAATTTTCCCTGTTTCCCTTCCGTTCAATTTTTCTTTCAGATACTCATTGGGCTGAATTCCATAAACGAATTCCTCCTGATTGTAACGCTCGTCCCAAAAATATTTAGTCATAGATTTTATCTAAAATTCGTTGCACATTGCTCAGCGAACCACCATTGAACACATTTTGAATTCCATTTTGTTCCAATAAGATTTTCGCCTGATTGCTACGGTTTCCGCTTCGACAAAAAAGCACCAGATTTTTCTTTCCTTTCAGCTCTTTGATTTTATTTTTAATCTCAGGCAAAGGAATGTTCACCGCACCTTTCAGGCTTCCGTGCGAGAATTCATAATTCGAACGGACATCCACCAGAAAAGCTTCATTTTTCATTGCTTTCTTCAATTCCGAAGTTTCAGCAAAAGGTGAAAATAAATTTTTAAATATCGATAACATTTTTGTTTTGTTTAATGAAAGCCGGCAAAATCTCACCGGCTTTTCAGATTTATAAATGGAAACTACAACATCGTAGTCGGACACACATAATCACTAATATTGAATTTCTCTGACTCCTTGATGGCCGTAAATCCACCCTGAACATCGATCAGATTTTCGTAACCACGTGCTTTGAGAATGGAAATGAAAATCATCGAACGATAACCGCCAGCACAATGTACGTGATAGATTTCATCTTTCTGAATTTCAGCCAAATGCTCATTTATGTAATCCAAAGGCGTGTTTTCAGAACCAATGATATGTTCAGAAAAATGCTCACTTTTCTTACGTACATCGAGCACTTTTAAATCGGCATTGCTTTCCATTCGCTTCGCAAATTCATCCACCGAAATTGACTCGATACGATCTACTTCCTTTCCTGAATTTTCCCAGGACTCAAATCCGCCTTTCAGAAATCCGATGGCATAATCATATCCCACTCTTGCCAATCGTGTCACGACTTCTTCTTCCCTTCCCTCGTCAGCAACAATCAAAATACTTTGTTTGATATCGGGAACCATTGCACCCACCCAAGGCGCGAAACTACCATCAATCCCAATGTTAATGCTATTGGGAATAAATCCTTTGGCAAAACTTTGGGCATCACGGGTGTCGAGCACGAGGGCATCGGTTTCATTTGCTGCCGTTTCAAATTCTTCCGGAGACAAAGCTTGCAAACCTTTTTCCAGAACATTGTCGATGCTTTCATAGCCTTGAATGTTCATCAGCACATTTTCAG
>JAEWHB010000238.1 GCA_023388015.1 Bacteroidota bacterium | reverse complement strand
CGTTGTCACTCACGTAGTTCTCAGATGCAATTAGCTCCAAACCAACGGTTTGTCTTTCTCTTTCATCTTCAATCAAATCGAAAATAATATCTTGTGCCATTATAAAAATTTTAATTAACAAAAATACTGAATTTATCTTACTTTTAGATGATGAAATCGCTTTTTGCAATAGGACTTATGTCAGGTACTTCGCTCGACGGATTGGATATTTGTTACGTTCGATTTGATCTTCCAGATTACCAATTTGAAATTATAAAAGCCGAAACGATTACTTATCCACCGGAATGGAAAGAAAAACTAAAAAATTCCATTCATCTTTCCGCAGAAAAACTTACGAAACTCGATTTTGACTACGGCATTTATTTAGGAAATTCGGTAAAAAGTTTTTTGGAAAAGAATTCAATCGAAAAGGTAGATTTCATTGCTTCACATGGCCATACCGTTTTCCATAATCCGGCTGAAAATTATACCCTCCAAATCGGGAAAGGACAAGGGATATTTGCCCAAACCGGCATTCAAACTGTTTTTGATTTTCGTTCGCAGGATGTTATTTTAGCTGGACAGGGCGCTCCTTTGGTTCCCATAGGCGATGAAATTTTATTTGGGGAATTTGATGCTTGTCTAAATCTGGGCGGATTTTCCAATATTTCTTTCCAAAAAAACCAAAACAGGATTGCTTTTGATATTTCGCCGTTCAATATTCTTTTAAATCCATTGGCGGAAAAATTAGGTAAGAATTATGATGAAAATGGAAATTTTGCCCGTTTAGGAAATTTGAATTCCGGATTTCTAGAAAAATTAAACAATTTGGATTATTACCAAAAACTTCCACCAAAATCTTTGGGTGTGGAATGGTGCCGAAAAGAAATCAACCCTTTGCTTGATGAATTCCCCGATAGACCGGAAAATCTGCTTGCAAGTTTTACAGAACATTTCGCAGTACAAATCGCAAAGGTTTTGAATGAAAATTCAATTCGGAATGTCCTGATCACAGGCGGTGGAGTTTACAACCAATTTTTCATTGAAAATTTAAAATCCAAAACGGAATGCGAAATCATCATACCCGATAAATCCTTGATTGAATTCAAGGAAGCTTTGATTTTTGCCTTTATGGGAATGTTACGGCTGGAAAATAAAATCAATGTTTTGAGTTCGGTTACGGGCGCCAAAATAAATCATTCCTCAGGTGTGATAATCTTCTGATTTTTTGATTAATTTTATACAGTGAACAAACGAATTGTCATTGCCGATGATAACCATTTCCTGCTAAACGTGGTGGGCGAAAAGTTGTCTTTTTTTGAAAACCTTACCCTGAAATTTACTGCGGTAAATGGCTATGATTTGCTTCAAAAACTCACAAATGACCCAATTGTGGATTTGGTGCTGATGGACATTGAAATGCCGGAGATGAACGGTATTCAAGCCACCGCTGAAGTCAAAAAACGTTACCCGCAAATTAAAATCGTGATGCTGACAGTTTTTGATAACGACGAAAATATTTTTAATTCGATTAAAGCCGGGGCAGATGGTTATTTATTGAAAGAAGTGGATCCGCAAACGCTTTACAACGGTATTATGGAAACTTTGAGCGGTGGTGCTGCGATGACGCCTTCCATTGCGCTGAAAACCCTCAAACTGCTGAGAAATCCAACTGAATTCAAATTCGAAGTAAAAGAAGAAGATTTCAAACTTTCTACCCGTGAAATAGATGTTTTAGAGCAGTTAAGCAAAGGATTGAGCTATACCCAAATTGCCGAAAATCTTTTTCTTTCGCCCAGCACAGTTCGCAAACACATTGAAAACATCTACAAAAAACTTCAAGTTCACAACAAGCTGGAAGCCGTTCAGAAAGCAGAACGAAATAAATTGATTTAGAGAGAAATACAGTTTGTAATTCCAAAAATAGGGCAACTGCCTTATTGAATCACATTTCCTGCCGTTTTAATTTTGCTTCAAAATCAATTACAATGAAAACTATTAAACACTTTTATTTATTTGCAATAGTACTTATTGCTGCGAGTATTTTTACATTTTCGTGTAAAAGCGACGACGAAGGCGGTAGTGGGGGTGGCGCTGCCGAAGGAACGATTTCTGCAAAGGTTGACGGAAGCAATGTTACCACATTAGGGATGACCACTATTGCCCATATTTCCAATGGAAATCTGCAAATTCAAGGAAATACCGGCGGAACCTCCAGCAAGGCCTTTATGTTGAACATTGTAGGCTTTGACGGAGTGGGAACTTATCCGATTGGAGGAGGAGCTAATATTTTCAATGTTGCATCCTATCTAGAAACAGAAGTAGATTTGGCCAACCCTACCAATCCCAATACTGTCACTTGGCAAGCTCCTTATGATGACACCCAAGTAGGCGAAATCAATATTTCTGAGCTAACTGATTCCAGAATAAAAGGAACTTTCCATTTCAAAGCAAAAAATGCGGATGGAAATATCAAAAACATTACAGAAGGTTCTTTTAACATAAACTTACAATAACCTAAACCAAAGAACGGCTCTCTGCTTTACCCAACCATAATCCTAATAACCTGAGTTCGATTATAAAAACAAAGTCAAAATTAATAAAAGTATTTGGGTGCAAGGCGTATTTCAAAGTGATAGCGGGCTGTCTCGAGAAAATACAACGCAGCAGACGGATACTTTTATTAATAGTAAAGAGTAAATCGCTTTTATACAGCAATCTGTTTCGGTTTTTCTTTCCACAATATACCCGATATTGTGTTCAATAAAAATCTCACATCTCACTATTTAAAAGCGCTTTGACAAAGTTTGAATAACCGAACTCAGGTTAATAACTTAAATCACAGACCTGAAGATGGTAGCAAAATGAAATTCAAATTTGATCTTTTAATTGATTAAATTTGGATTTCGGCTACCCTTTCACTCTAAATTGAAGCTTATGAAAGCAATCGGTTTTTTCATTCAGTCTGTTGAAGTTTCAGATGATTCTTCTGCTCAACCCGTTCAAACTTTTATTCGAATTGTATGAACCGGTTAAATCTTTTTATTCTGATTCTTTTCGGAATTTCTTTTTCCTTATCGGCGCAATCCAAACAAAAAACCGACAGCCTGATTTCGGTTTTGAACAAAACGCGGGATTCAGACCAAAAAACAGGAATCTTAATTCAGCTTTCGATTGAATATGAAACCACAGATCTTCAAAAATCCTTTGATTTCGCCAAAAAAGCTTTGCAAGAAGCAGAAAAAAAGAAAACGTCCAACCTGCTTTCCGAAGCTTACAACAACATCGCAAATGTGTATGAATACCGAAGTATTACGGATTCTTCACTGATTTTTCACAAAAAAGCGCTGGAATTAAGATTAAAAAATAAAGATTTTACCAAAATAGGGGATTCACACAACAACATCGGAATCGCTTATGATAAACAAGGCGATTTTCCCAAAGCGCTGGAGAATTATTTCAAAGCACTTCGAAATTTTGAAAGTGAAGAAGATCCCGAAAAACAGGCAATGGTGCTCTCCAACGTCGGAATTGTTTACAAAGCCCTAGGGGAGTATGGAAAAGCGCTCGAATATTACAAAAAAGCCAATCGCATTTATAAAGCGCTCGAATCCGATTTCGGCGTGGCGGTTTCAGAAGGAAATATTGGCGGTGTTTTGCTGATGTTGAAACGGTACGATGAATCCATCGAATATTCCGAAAGATCCAAAAAACTTTATGAGAAAATCGGATATGAAAGATATGCGGTTTATCCGCTTGTAAACATTGCCACAGCAAACGACAGCCTGAAAAATTATGTATCTGCCGAACAAATTTATCTACAAGCAATCGCGCTTCATAAAAAACATCAGAACGCGTATGAAACGGCGCATACACTTAAATCTTATGCCGCTTTACAACTCAAACAAAAGAAATTTCCGGCTGCTACCAATGCTTTGATGGAAGCCCTTCAATATACCAAAACCGCTAATGCTGCCCTACTGGAGGCCGAAGTAAGAAAAAATCTCGCCGATGTTTATTCCGAAACCGGTAATTTCCCGGAAGCCTTTCGCCATTTGAACCGTTATGTGGCAGCGCGGGACTCCTTGTTTCATCAGGAAAAAACAAAAGCGGTATTTGAACTTGAAAAGCAATACCAGACAGAAAAAAAAGAACGACAAATTTTGGAACAAAGAGCGGAACTCGCCGAAAGCAAGCTTAAAATTGAACGTAAAAATCAAGGGCTGTACGGACTTGGATTTGTTGCTGTGCTTTTGGGGTTGATTGCCTACCAGATTTACCGCACTCAAAAACTCAAAAACCTCCAACTTCAGAAAGAAAATCAGTTAAAAGATGCGCTTTTTAAAATCGAATCACAAAATAAAGTGCAGGAAGAAAGGCTTCGGATCTCAAGAGACTTGCACGACAACATTGGTTCCCAATTAACTTTTATAATTTCTTCGCTTGATAATTTAAAGTTCCGTGTGCAAAACGAAAATCCGGAATCAAGCCAGCGCATTGACCAGCTCAACCATTTTACCCGAAACACCATTACCGAATTGCGCGATACGATTTGGGCGATGAGCAAGGAAAACATCAGCCTTTATGAGCTTAAAGATCGGGTTAATAATTTTATGGATCAAGCTAAATCTTCGGTAACTGATGTTTGTTTCGAAGTTAATTTGGATAACTCCATCGAAGACAACTATTCGTTTACCGCATTGGAAGGCATCAATATTTATCGAACCATTCAGGAAGCAGTAAACAACGCCGTTAAACATTCCAAAGCTTCCGAAATTAAAGTTTCTTTCGAAAGAAATGTACAAAATTTCGTTATCAGAATTACCGACAACGGCAAAGGATTTACAGAATCTATGAGCGATTCCGGTAATGGACTGAACAATATGAAAAGACGGATTTCTGAAATAGGCGCTCAGTTTGAAATTTTCTCCAATCAAAAAGAGGGAACCATCTGTGAAATCAGATTTTAATTTAAAAATTTGAATCTCAACCTATAAGCTTTTTATTTTTCCATTAAATTAGCTTCGGTTTTTTAAAAAATTTTGTAATTTTGCACCCACTTTGGCGGATTTAGAAACAAAGTCTTGATAAACAAAAGTTTAACTGCTCTCAGAAACTTTTTTCCGCTTTATTTCGAACTGATTTTGGGATACAAATTTTAAAAATTATGTCTAAAGAGACAAAACACGAGGAGATGGAAGACCAAGTATTGAACTTAGATACTGCTTCTGCTTCATCAAATGCCAACGTTGCACCCGAAAATTTTGACTGGGAATCTTACGAATCAGGATTGAACGAAGAAGACCGTAAAGAAAAAGCCCAATTGGAGAAAATGTACGATGAGACATTGGACGATTTGGACGAAAATGTGGTTTTCAAAGGAAAAGTAGTTCGCTTGACCGACAAAGAAGCAATCGTTGACATCAACTTTAAGTCAGAAGGTGTTATTTCGTTGAACGAATTCCGTTACAATCCAAATCTTGCCGTAGGTGACGAGGTGGAAGTAATGGTTGACACACGTGAAGACAAACACGGACAATTGGTTCTTTCACACAGAAAAGCCAGAACGCTGAACGCTTGGGATGCGGTAAACAAAGCGCATGATGAGCAGGAAATCGTAAACGGATACATCAAAGCACGTACAAAAGGTGGTATGATTGTGGACGTTTTCGGAATCGAAGCTTTCTTGCCTGGATCTCAGATCGACGTGAAACCAATTCGCGATTACGAACAATATGTTGGGAAAACAATGGAATTCAAAGTGGTGAAAATCAACCCAGAATTCAAAAACGTTGTTGTTTCTCACAAAGCGCTTATCGAAGCTGATATCGAAGAACAGAAAAAAGAAATCGTTGCACAACTTGAAAAAGGACAAGTACTGGAAGGTGAAGTTAAAAACATCACTTCTTACGGTGTGTTCGTAGATTTAGGTGGTGTTGACGGATTGATCCATATCACAGACCTTTCTTGGTCAAGAATCAACCATCCATCCGAAATTTTGGAAGA
>JAEWHB010000236.1 GCA_023388015.1 Bacteroidota bacterium | reverse complement strand
CAAAAATTATTTACAAAGGCGGACTGCGAACTGAAGCTGTTCATTTGCAATCCGGGACGCAGATCGAAACCGATGCACCGACGGACAACAACGGAAAAGGCGAACGCTTCTCTCCTACCGATTTGGTGGCAACTGCTTTGGGAAGTTGCATGTTGACGATTATGGGCATCGCCGGAAATACACATGGATACAATATCGAGGGAACGGAAGTTGAAACTACCAAAATCATGACTTCAAATCCACGGAGAATTGGTGAAATTGTAGTAAAAATGACCATCAAAGGTCAGGAAACTTATTCGGACAAAGAAAAAGCTATCATTGAAAACGCTGCGATGACTTGTCCGGTTTTCCTTACGCTTCATGAAGATGTGAAGAAAACAGTGGAGTTTTTGTGGCCTTGAGAGAGATGGAAGATGGAAGCTAGAAGCTGGATCCTATTAAATTTTTCTACTTTAATTACTTTAGTATAAATAACTCAAATCTATTTCTCCATCAAACTTTAAACTTGAAACTTTAAACTTGGAACTTGATTTTAATGTAAATTTGCACCCGAAATGCAAACAGTAGTAATAGGATTATCGGGAGGAGTAGATTCCAGCGTTGCGGCGTATCTGTTGAAAGAACAGGGCTACAACGTCATCGGGCTTTTCATGCGCAACTGGAACGATGCTTCGGTGACATTGGAAGACGAATGTCCATGGATTGAAGACAGCGCTGATGCACTCATGGTTGCCGAGAAACTGGGAATTCCTTTTCAGGTAATTGATTTAAGTAAAATTTATAAAGAACGCATCGTAGATTATATGTTTGCCGAATATGAAAAAGGCCGAACGCCCAATCCCGATATTTTGTGCAACCGCGAAATCAAATTCGATATTTTCCTGAAAACCGCCTTGGATTTGGGTGCGGATTATGTCGCAACCGGACATTATGCCCGTCGTGAAGAAGTGGAAATCAACGGCGAAAAAGTATTTCGGTTACTCGCCGGAAAGGATAAGAATAAAGACCAATCTTATTTTTTGTGCCAATTGAGTCAGGAGCAATTGTCAAAAGCCTTGTTTCCGATTGGAGATTTAGAGAAATCAGAAGTTCGGAAAATCGCCAAAGAACAAGAATTGGTAACGGCAGAAAAGAAAGATTCACAAGGACTTTGTTTCATCGGAAAAGTAAGTCTGCCTGATTTTTTACAACAGCAGTTGAAACCCAAAACCGGTGAAATCATTGAAATTTCGACTGAAAACGAAATTTATTCTCAACCAAAACCTGAATTTCATTCCAAATGGGAAAAATTGGCTTTTGAGTCGGAAGGAGTTGCTTATGAAAAAACCTTTGGGGAAGTAGTCGGAAAGCATGACGGCGCCCATTATTTCACCAAAGGCCAACGAAAAGGTTTGGGCGTTGGAGGAAAAATAGAGCCGTTATTTGTGTTGGATACAGATGTAAAAGAAAACATCATTTATACCGGACAAGGGAAAAATCATCCGGGATTATATAAAAAAGCACTTTTTATTTCCGAAGAAGAATTGCATTGGGTAAGAGAAGATTTGAAGTTAAATCCCGATGAAACGTTGGAAGCCATGGTTCGAATTCGTTATCGTCAACCATTGCAAAAGGCAGTTTTACACAAAGCCGAATCCGGTTTGTACATTGAATTTGAAAATGCTCAGTCGGCCATTACGGAAGGACAGTTTGCAGCCTGGTATCTGGATGATGAATTGATTGGATCAGGCGTGATTAATTAGAATTAAGAAATACCAATAAAAAAATCCGGACATTTCACTTCTCAGTAATCTGTCCGGATTTTATTTTTTTTCAGTTTATTTATTTCGCAGGAGGTGGAAATTTAGCTAAAATTTCTTCGATTGCTTTTGGTATATCATCAGATTTGGAATTGAGATTGGAAACATTCAAACCACTTCCCGCTCCTTGCCAAACCAAAATATTTCGGGCATTATCTACGATATCGAGAATAATGGTTCCTGAGGTATATTGGTAAACTCGTGAAGGTCCGCCCCAATAAGAACCCCAATATCCGCCATAATAACCATTGTCAATGTTGATTTTTTCTTTTGAACTTGCCAAAACATTGATATACAATTGAGGATTATCTGATTTTGTAAAACCTTTGGCAGCCATCTGCACATCAATTGCAGCAAGGATTCTTCGTTTGTCCAAATCGTTTAATTCTAGTTTGTCGATTCCTTTTTGATGAAAATTATAAGTTTTGTAAGTATTAAAATCAGTTGCGCGGTCAAAATCATAGGTTACACGAACTGTATTACATGAAGTCAATAAGACAGCTGTAATCATAAAAACAAATAAAGAATAGCATTTCATTTCATTAATTTTAAGTTTCTAATTTACCACAAAAATCGTTCCCTCCCAGAATTTCTTTGTTAAAACTTGGATTCATAAAAAAACCCGGCAAAACCGGGCTCTTATAGAATATCTTAATTATTAATTTTTCCCAAATGGTACAGTCGAGCAACAAGTAAAATAAGTATTCATACAATTATTATTAGCCACTATAAATTCTACATCATTATACATGCCAATAAAATGTTTCCATGATGCACTTGACAGGCAATTTGAATAGCTATTTGAACAATAACCACATGCAATTACAGAAACCGCAAAAACTAAAATAAACGTCAAGGTTAAATATACTTTTTTCATAGTTTAGTCATTTTCATTATTAAAAATATTAGCTTCTCTCTCCGCCATGAAATTATCATAGTCAATCACTTCTTTTTTAAAATATTTCTCTATTGGTTCAAATTTTTCCAGATTTTTTTCATATTCAGGAAACTTCTTAAAAAAAACTTCTCGTTTGGTTTTAACTACATTATGCATCTCTACATCAAAAGGACTTACTCCTACTTTAGTCTTATATTGTTGATCTACCTCTTTCATCGACAATTGTTTCTTTTGACTTTCGTCAACAACTTCTTTTAACATTTCCATCTTTTCTGAATTGGAAGATGTGATTTTAAAAAACTCATCTTGGAGTTTAGCATCTGCCTTCGTTGCCTCGGCAATAGCCGACATAAAATCTTTAAATTCATTGGATTTTAAAACCTCTATAGGAATACCGTACTCAGCTGATAATTCTGCTATCTCAGCTGATTCTTCTGAACAAGCAGTAAATAACATCAAAATGATTGGAATAATAAAAAATACTTTTTTCATATTGTTTAAATTTAAATTAGAAAGACAATAATAATAATAATAACCACAAAATAAAAAACCCGGCAAAACCGGGCTTTAATTTTATATAATTTAAATTTAATTAAAAATATAACTCACTCCTAAATTTATGATGGAAGTATGATTATTTGAATTCGCCGCGTCATCTGCAACTTGGTCAACTAATCCGTAAGAATAACGAAGAGAAGCTTCAAACTGACGGTTCAAACTGAATCCGACTCCCAAAGAAGCACCAAAGTCAAATGAATTAAACGTGTTGTTACCTGCTTCTGTGTTGAATCCAACGTCTTCAATGCTTTCGCCTATTTTAAAGCCAAAGTAAGGACCTCCTTCTACGAAAAACTCACTTTCAGCATCTGTAAAATACAACTTAGCGTGAAGCGGCACATTGATATAACTTAAATAAATCTTTTGTCGAATTGATGAACCATCAGGTCTCCTTGGTTGATCCAATTCACCTTGTGCAGAATAATTTATCTCGGGTTGAAAAAATAAGATGTCATTATTGGTAATAGGAATTAAACCAAAGGCACCCACTTGAAATCCTCCTCTGGATTTTGAATAACTATGGACATCTGTAATATTTGTCATACTACCACTCAATCGAGCGCCAATACGTATCTGTGCTTGTCCGACTTCCGCGAACACTAAACAGATAATTGCTGCAAATAATATTCTTTTCATTTTAATTGGGTTGATTTTTTAACCTTGCAAATATAAACCTATAATTCAAAACGCAAAAAAGTCCGAAAAATTGATTCCGGACTTTAATTATTTTTTTAATCAATGATTAACCTAAAACTTTTGCAACTGTTTCACCTATTTCTGCAGGTGAATCCACAACGTTGATTCCACATTCTTTCATAATTTCCATTTTTGCTTGTGCTGTGTCATCTTTGCCGCCAACAATTGCTCCTGCATGTCCCATTGTTCTTCCTTTTGGAGCAGTTTGCCCAGCTATGAAACCTACAACCGGCTTTTTAGAGCCGCTTTCTTTGTACCATCTAGCAGCTTCTGCTTCCAATTGTCCACCGATCTCACCGATCATTACGACCGCTTCGGTATCCGGGTCGTTGATGAAAAGTTCCAATGCTTCTTTGGTGGTAGTTCCGATGATAGGGTCTCCTCCGATTCCGATTGCAGTTGAAATTCCGTATCCGGCTTTTACTACTTGATCCGCTGCTTCATAAGTCAAAGTTCCGGACTTGGAAACAATTCCTACTTTTCCTTTTTTGAAAACGAATCCGGGCATGATTCCTACTTTCGCTTCGTCGGCTGTGATAACTCCCGGGCAGTTCGGGCCGATTAGCGTTACATCACGATTGTCAATATACGCCTGAACTTTCACCATATCAGATACCGGAATTCCTTCGGTAATACAGATGATGACTTTAATCCCTGCATCGGCAGCCTCCATAATTGCATCTGCGGCAAATGCCGGCGGAACAAAAATAATACTTACATCAGCACCGGCTTTTTTTACCGCATCTTCTACTGTGTCAAAAACAGGCTTACCCAAATGTTCTGAACCACCTTTGCCCGGTGTTACGCCACCAACCACGTTGGTTCCGTATTCAATCATTTGTTCTGCATGGAAAGTTCCTTCCTTTCCGGTAAATCCCTGTACGATTATTTTTGAATCCTTGTTTACTAAAACTGCCATTACTTATATTTTTGGTAGCGCAA
>JAEWHB010000232.1 GCA_023388015.1 Bacteroidota bacterium | reverse complement strand
CTTCGGCGAAATATTTTTTCACTTTCTCTTTTACTTCCTCCATTGGAACTTCCCGGCCTAATTCCCGCTCGAGAGAAGTGACTGCTTTGTCTTGAATTCCGCAGGGAATGATGTATTCGAAATACTTTAAATCCGAATTTACGTTAAGGGCAAATCCATGCATGGTAACCCAGCGCGAAGCTTTCACGCCCATCGCGCAGATCTTTCTGGTAAAAGGTTTTCCGACGTCAAGCCAAACTCCTGTTTCGCCTTTGGAACGTTCGCCTTTTAATCCGTAATCGACAATTGTTTTGATGATAATTTCTTCCAGATTTCTCATATAAAGATGAATATCCGGTTTGAAATTATCCAGATCCAAAATGGGATAACCCACCAATTGCCCCGGGCCGTGGTAAGTGATATCGCCACCGCGATTTGTTTTGACAAAGGTCGCTTTGATCTGACTCAGAAAATCCTGGCTGGCCAGAAGGTTTTCGATATGTCCGCTTTTTCCAAGCGTATAAACGTGCGGATGTTCCACAAACAACAAATGATTTTTTGTCTGTTCAAAATCCTTTTGTCCGTTTTTTTCTTTTTCCCTATTTCGGGATTTGATGGCAACCGATTCGGCCAGAAGAGATTCCTGAAAATCCCATGTTTTCTGATAGTCCTGATCTGTTCCCAAATCTTTAAATAAAATCTCCTTCATTAGTCTTGATTTTTAAAACCACAATCTTTGCAAAAATACTGTCTTTTTATATTACCAAAAGGCGTTGATACAACCAAGGCCGAAAAGACGGAAAAAACTATCTCAAGTAATCCATTTTTTCCATAGCTGAATTTTATATTACCCGAACCACAATTGGCACAAATCATTCTATCATCTTCCTCGAAATGAAGAATTTCCCTGGCTTTTTCAAAATCCTCTTCCCTCACCCTGAGTTCTATTCCCGCATCTAGAATTCCTGTTAAATTGGGCGCGACACTCATGAAATTATTCCCAAAAATAAAAACATCTAGTCCGGATTCCTCTAGTAATCCCTTGTGGATATATGCCAGATGTGATTGCGAATATTTGCCTATAAGTTTGGTATTCATCTGTTCGGATTGTTTAAAATAATTAAGGCAGCAATCACGCCCGGAATCCATCCTAAGGCAGTCAGGATTGAAACGATGATAATAGAGCCACAACCTTTGTCCAGCACGGCAAGCGGAGGAAAAAGTATGGAAAGTATGACACGCCCTACACTAATTTATTCCAGTTCAACCGTAAAATTATATTTATCAGGATTTTCCAGTAATTCGCTCATGGGTACATCAACCGTCATGGTTTTTCCGTCTATACTGAAGGTCGCATTTTCAAGTGAAGATTTTTTAACTCTTTTTGGAAAATGGTATTCCATTTTGTATTGAAACATATTCATCATTTGTCGGGTTGCTTCGGCTGTACTGTCATCGAGTTCATCCAGAAATTTATTCTGATTTTTTGCAATTCTTTGAAAGTTTTTACCGTCGAATTTAACTTCGAGTGATTTCATCAGTCCCGATTGTCCCATTTCTGCAGCAGCTACAGGATCTTCCATTTCCAGTTTCTCCAGAGCTTTGTTCATTTTGTCCAGATATAGATTGAATGCATTCATATTTCTTTCCTCAATTCGAACGACCATCTTTCCTTCATTGTCATTTATAATCATATGAACTTTTGTTTTGTCCATGGAACGCATAAAGTCGATTTCGGCCTGGCTGATGCTGTCTGAACTCATCTGGCTAAAGTCCTGCAAATCGGCAAAATTAATGAGGGTATCCAAAGGGAAGTCACCTGTTTGTCTGAGTGAGTCTTTGGTGTGTTCATCATAGAGGAAAGCCATCATTTCGCTGAAATTGAGTTCAGTTTCGTACTTAACGGCGCCCGATTCCTGCAAATAAAATCTTTCGGTAATTTGGCATGAAGCCATAACAAGCGCTGTAACAGAGAGTAAAATTATTTTTTTCATAAAAACTTATAAGTGAGTAAAGTTATTAAATCCATCATAAATAAGATCAAATTTTATCAAAACTAAACCCCTTCAGCAACCATTTTAATGTTAAAATCTTTTCATTTAACATTTGGCCAATATTTAATTTGTAATTTCTCACCTCAATTAACTAAAAAAAAACACATTATGAAGAAAATTTTATTTTGTTGGGGATTACTCCTATTTTATTGTATTAACAGTTTAGCACAGGAACAAATCGCAGTGGTGAAAAGCCCCTACATTGTATTATTGAATGCCGAAACCGGTGAAGTTGAAAATCCGGAGTTCATTGACCTTGGACCTTTGAGTCCGTCTACCCCCAAAGGTATTATTCAGGTAGGATCTGAAATTTGGGTTACAGATCAAAACGTAGATGCTATTTTTCGTTTTGACATGAGTGGAACACACCTTGGTAACGTTACGGGAAATATGGACAATATCAAAGGTCTTGCTTTGGTAAACAACACGGAAGTTTGGGTGACCAATGCCGGTTCAGGAAACGGAGCACCCGGTGATGCGATTGTTCGTTTTGATACAAGCGGAAATTATCTGGGCTTTTATGATACACACGGGAATTCTACTTTTGATGTAATTGATGCCGGTAACGGTGAGGTTTTCATATCCTATATTGATGGAGGTTCACCTATTGAAAGATGGGATTACAATGGAAATTTCATTGACAATGTAGTTGGCCCCAATACTTTAAGTTTTGTACAACAATTGTGGCAGATGAATTCTGGTGATTTATTGGTGGGAACTTTTAGCTCACCATCCGGCGTTTATATTTTTGATCCTGCGACTGGAAATCAGGTTGACTACTGGAGCGAAAGCAGCGTCCGGGGTGTAATTGAAACGGGCGATGGCAATATTCTTTGGACAAGCGGAAGCGGTATTTTCAAATTGGATGTTGCAACGGGCAACAGCACACTAGTCGCTTCTGGAGGCGCTCAATTCTTTACGCTTCTGAATCCTGATGACAGTGATTGTACAACTCCTATCCTGACAGTAGAAGATACTGAAATCTGTATAGATAGCAGTGCTACTTTGGTAGCTACTACTAACGGTGAAGTGGTTAATTGGTACGATTCAGAAACAGCTACAACCCCAATTCATACCGGAACTACTTTTGAAACACCTTCATTGACTGAAACAACCTCCTATTGGGTTCAGGCAGTTTCTTATGGGACCGGCGGTGATGGTGAAATCATTGAAGGAGGCGCACGCGTAGCTCCGTCTTCTAATTCCAATTCATCGGTAGTAGCTGCAACAAGTCCATGGGGTCTGTCGTTTAACACCACTGCGGACTTTACAATCACATCAGTAGATGTTTACCTTGCTTCTTCCACACCTGGAGATCTTGTGATGCAATTATTGGATGAAAACTGGGCGGTTCTTGAAGAAACGACTGTAGCTTGTCCGGCAGGAAGTTCTTCCAATCCTGTTCAATTTGAAGTTCCTTTGAATTTCAGTGTGGAAGCAGGAAATACTTACCGACTTGTAGCTGCAGCAAGCCCTGTTATGGTGAGAGAATTCTCAAGTGAACATGCTGGATTCCCTTATCCGATTGGTGATGTAGGTTCTGTAACAGGCGGAACTATCAATAATTCCGATTCCAATAATACGGTTTATTATTTCTTCTACAACTGGACCGTTCAGACCGGTGATATTACTGTCTGCGAATCTGATATGACAGAAGTTGTGGTTACGGTTAATCCGGCTCCTGATGCGCCTCTTGCGGTAGGTGATTTCTATTTCGAAGATGGTGATACTCTGGCTGATTTGGAAGATTCTCTTGAATTCGAAGGTGATTTGACTTGGTATGCAGATGAAAATCTGACAACTGTATTGCCTGACACTACTTTGATCGTGGATGGAACCACTTATTGGGTAACTCAAACGGTTAACGGATGTGAAAGTGAAGCACTTGAAGTATTGGCTGAAGAATTAAGCATCAGCGATTTTAACAATAATGTTTTTGCTTATTATCCGAATCCGGTGAAAGATGTGTTGAATATCACAAGTAAAAATCAGATTGATTCTGTAGAAATATATGATCTGGCCGGAAGAAAACTTATGAATGCTTCCAAAGTAGAAAACGGACAAGTTGATTTCCGTGCATTCGGACAAGGAACTTATCTGGTTAAAATCACTTCGGGAACCGATGTTCAGGTAATAAAAGTGATTAAAAAATAATTAATCAATTCAATAAAATGAAGAAAGGGTTTCCGCAATGGAAGCCCTTTTTTATTTAAGGTTCCGCGATTTTTATGTAGTTTTGGGGGAA